>DAHXMK010000293.1 GCA_027365515.1 Candidatus Aminicenantota bacterium | reverse complement strand
CGTGCGAAGTTCGTGGGAGACGTTGGCCACTAGGTCGGCCTTCACCCGGTCGAGCCGCGCCCTGGAGGTTATCTCCTCAAGAATGACGACGGCGCCGCCGTCTTCGAGCGGGACACACTTGGCGTCAAAAACGCGCGCCCTGCCCGCTTCGGACTCGCTGAGCGTGGCCGTATTCGTCTCGCGCGAGGAGAGCGTATCCTCCACGAGTTGCGACAAGCCCGGAAGCCCCGTAGAGGCGGCCATCGCGTCATCCCGGAACTTTGGAAAGAATTCCCGCGTGGCCGGGCTGGTGAGGAGGATGTTCCCCTCCTTGTCCATCAGGAAGATCGCCCTCCCGCCGGCCGCGAGCACCGCGCGGAACCTCGCTTCGCGCTCCTCGGAGAGCTTCCTGAACTGGTCAAGCCTTTCGGCCATTGCGTTGAAGGCCGCCGACGGCTCCCTCAAGTCTCCCGGCGTCACGTCGTCGAGCCGCGCGGCGAAATCCCCGTTCTGCACCCTCTGAGCCGCCCTTTTCATCTCGCGCCACGGCCTTACGGCCCACGCCGTAGCCAGCGCCGCGCCGCCCGCCACCGCCGCGAGCCTTAGAAGCCAGGCCCACGCTCCTTCAAGCGAACGGGTCCAGACAAAGACGAGCCCTATGGCAACGAAGAGAAAAATGAACCTGTGGAGGTACTTCACGCCGAATCCTTCAGCCTGTAGCCGACGCCGCGCACGGTTTCAATTGCCTTGCCCGAATCGCCCATCTTCTCCCTGAGCCTCGCCACGTGGACGTCCACGGCGCGGTCCTCCACCGCCTTGTCGTCCGGCCAGAGCGTCTGCAAGACCTGCCCGCGCGTGAAGACGCGGCCTGGGTGGCGCATCAGCATCTCAAGCAGCTTGAACTCCGTAGGCGTCAGGTCGAAGGCCCCCTTCTCCGAACCGGCCCGGTAAGTGGCGGGCTCCAGCCAAAGGCCCCCGATGCGGCGGACGGAATCGCCCTGGCCCTGGTCCGCCGAATAGCGGCGCAACACGGCTTTCACGCGGGCGAGAAGCTCGCGGGTCCTGAACGGCTTCACCACGTAATCGTCCGCCCCCTGCCCCAAAGCGGCGACCGCGTCCACCTCGGTCGCCCGCGCCGTGAGCATCACGACGGCCACCCTCGCGAACCTTGCGTCGTTGCGAAGAATGCGCAAGAGATCAATGCCCGAAAGGCCGGGCAACATCCAGTCGAGCAGGACGAGATCCGGCACCTTCTGCCTGAAACCCAGAAGCGCCTCGGCCCCGTCACGGTAAGACTCGGCCTGGTGGCCCTCCCGCCCAAGCGCCAGCGCCAGCGTTTCCCTAATGTCGGCCTCGTCCTCGACCACAGCGATGCGCGCCATCACCCCGCCTCCGCCCGCATTTTAGCACCAAAATGGCCGTGGCGGCTCTTCCCGCGCCTTCGGTGCTTTTAAGAACGCGGACGAGGGTGGAACCTCGCCTCTACGGAAGATGCATTGCCGAGCGCGGGCCTTGCGTCGCATCTCCGATGCTCTTCGGAGCCGCTTGGTCCGCGCGGCGAAGAATGGCTGGCGTTACGACTGGCGCAATTCCGTTCTTCTTCGCGCGTCCCTTCGCGTCTCTCCGTCCTTCGGACTCTTCGGAAGGCCCTCGCTCGCGTCGCCGTTTCATGCGCCGCGCTTATCTCACGCCCAACTTAAAACTCATAACCCAAAACTCAAAACCAAGGCGTTTCTCCCTCTCTTATAAAAGGAGGAGCGGCCCAAGTCCCGGACCACCCGCTTCGTCAGGCTTCGCCCGCTCGCGCCTGCGACGCACATTCAGTACGACTCGGCGCTGCGGGCTTGCCTTCCTTGCATTAGGGGCTCAGGCCCCCTGGGGGCTCCCGGCGCGTTAACTGCGTGGCCGAAGCGCAGGGCTCCCGAATGCCTGCCCCTCAATGGACTGGGCAGAGCCGTGATGAAGCACGGCACCTAGCGAGCTTATTAGACCGGGGACCAGTCCAGTGAAAGGCGTGGTTAGGGCTCTTCAACCTTCTCCTCTCGTAACCGTTGGAATATGCCTGCATGATCGGCGATGCTATAGAAATACTCCATAATTCCTTCAACAACGTAAAGCGCACGATGCACATCTAGACGGTCCGGGGCGATGTGGTCGTGAATAGCCCTGTTGCCCATCTTACTGAAATCGTGCAGAGTGTTTATTACTTCGGGCTCGAACAAAGGGGCCAGAGCATCGATTTTGGAATCTAGGCTCTTCCCATACTGAGTCTTAGCGAGCTTGTCAGCAACTATTGCTTCAATAAGGGCGCGAAGGCCCACTGTGGAAAGGAGATGAAGTTCGCTATCGTGTGCTGCTACAGTCTCGTTGTATAAGGTATGGACGGCCTTTGGCAGATGCCAGAAGAAACGACGCTGACGTTTATTGAACTCTCTTTCAGGATAGATTTCTTCGTCGGGTTTATCTTTCTTATCCTGAAACGCAAAGGGATGCTTCACTAGCCGAAATGAAAGTAACTCACAGCCACAGCACCGAAGTATCTCGGCGTCGAAACGCTGTGCGTAGCCCCACAGATCATCTTCGCGCTCCTGAATATGGCTGGCCATGACTTCGTGCCAAGTGCCATTTTTACAGGAGTTACAGTAAATGCGTCTCTTTTCCATTAATTCTCGTGAGCCCTAACGCAGAATGGGCGACTGGGAAGGTGATAGGTGGCACCGGATGTTTCGCCTAATCTGAGGCTGTCTTCCATGCCCGCTCCGCAAGTTAATGATAATCAACACCATGCGCCGAGTCAACTTTTTGCCCCGCCCTATCTAAGGTTGTCCATCGCGGGCGGGGGGAAGAACTGCCCCCGCCCGCGATGGAGGAGTGAAGAAGTTAAGAAGTGAATAGCAAATAAGTCACGATGGTTGCCCTTCTGCCTGCCACAAAATCTCCATCGATGCCCAATCGAAGTCACGCAAACCATCAACTTTTCAGCGCGCCTTCTTCTCGTACAAGTTCTTCGTTCGTTGCCTTCAAGGCTCTCAATACTTCACGCTTATTCGGATGACCGCATCGGAATCTCAGGCACTTCAATTACCCCTATACTGCTTTCGTCCTGCTGCACCTGCCTAAATGTTGCTCGGAAGGTGATACCTTCTACTGCCTTGGTTATTGGCGAGAAAGACAGAACAATCCGTTTTCTCGACAGCCGTTCAACCTTTAGGGGGGTTGTCTCAGATATGCCCGTCGCACCTTGAAAGTGATGTTGGTTCCCAAGACTTTCCACTACGATAGCGTTATTTTGAGGATCTTGCAGGAAGATCTCTGAGTATGGGATCTGTAACCCCGACTTACTGTAAAGAGGTGGTGGCTGATAGGACGATATGGGCTTGTTCTCAATGACGAGAGTTAAAGACAGAAAGCCGACCGGGTCATTTTTAACTGACTCAAGTGACACTTCCAGGTCGCCGAGTCGCCCTACTGGCCGATTATACGAGAGTATGCTGCTTTTAAGAGACCCCTGTGCCGTGATTAAGCCGCTTCCTTTTGCGCTCTGATCAATACTCAACGTCCCCCGTGAATCAGGAACCGAGTTTATCCCAGTAGTATTGGCCGCCATTGAGGACGTGCCCCCCGATGCATATTGCTTTGCTGTGGGCTCGGGTCGACTACTTGATTTGGGGACGTATTCTCTTTGAACTTCCAAACGTGAAATGTACTCCGATGCGAGTCGACTCTTAGAAACATACGCCCCTTCCAACTGGTCCTTCGCAATATACCTGTCTTCCACCTCAGACCTCATAATGTAGCTGCCTCTTGTGACCACCTCTAATCCGAGAATCTCTTTGCAAAGGTACACAAGGGTCAACGCCGCAATAAAGGCGGCACATGCGATTGTGCTGCAAACCCATGTTGGATGTTCGTCCAACTTAGCCCTGAAATTCATGATAAGCCTCCAATTCATTCTTGAAAATTACAACCCACGCACAAAAGGCATTTAGATATGGCAACGGCAGGGTGTGAGAAGCGTCTATTCAAAACATCCTTATCCCCATTTAGAAAAGCTAAGAGAGAACGGGCTGGAATTTGATTTGGGCTCTTGTTTGTTGCTGCCTTCGTCATCAATGGTGGCTGAGGAGCAGTCAAATGAGTGGTCATCGCCTACCAGCTAGAGAAGGAACAGAAACTCCAGGCAGATCCTGCGTGTTCAATCGATAGGAAGATGCATGCAATGTTTTTGACCACCACACCACTAGGTCAGTCGTAAGGCCATCCTTGTTGGACAAGAGCAGAATCATTCCCAATCCGGCTGGCCATGTTCCTTTGATACTTCGGTCAGCCTTTCGCTTGCTGACAATGGCGGTTCTCGTCTCAACTTGAAAACAGCCGATTCGCGGGGTTCGGCTGATCGTTTTCCCCTTGAGCCTCGATTATGCTGCATGTGCGCCTTCTGTCATCTTCGGAATCGTAGTCAGGTTGGTCCATCTCCTTCTCCACAACAGTCTTGCATACGGTCGCGGTCTGAACATAACCCTGCTCTGAATCGACGACCGACCGGACAGTCCTTTTCCAAACACTTTGTTGCGGGCTCTGCGCGTAAATGTACTCTTCCGTCATTTAGTTCGTCTAATCAAATGAGACCGGTTTCTTACCGTTGCACCTAAACGGCCAAGTCGGGTCTATTTCTACCTTCTCCATCTGAAACCTCCTTGCCTCTAATCTATTCTTCGGCCTTGCCCTTGTCAAACTAGTGGACAGGCCAGACCACCAGGTTTGGCCTGTCCACATTCTCAAAAGACAGTGCCTCACGCCTTTGGCGCGGCGGGCGGGGGGAGAATGCCCCCGCCCGCGATGTCTTGCATCCTTGCATCTTTCACTACTTACGACTCACGAATCACCAGTCACCAATCACGATTCACCAACCACCAGCCACTGCGGCGAGTATGGTTGGCGCAACGGCATGTCAAGGCATCCGCTCGCAGGTTTCCGCCTTGTTCGCGCTCGGCACAGCGATGCCGCCTTTGAGGCTGAAAGTCGTCGTCAGGCCGTTGCAGGAGTTGCACAGAGGCACGATTCGTTCGCCTTCGACGCTCGGATTGACAACATGACCGCCGACGGTCGGCCTGCAGTTGCAGCCTTCAACTGAACATTGCACCGGCCACGGCTTCCGGGCGAAATTCACCCAGTGCTGTTGCCAGCTTCCGCAGACGCAGGTTCTATCAGCCGTGCCGCCCTTGTTGAACCAACCGGCCGTGGGGATGCTCATCCGTTCCTCCTAGAGCCTATCTCAAAAATAAGATGGTGCCGCGACGGGAGGGGACGGAACCCCTCCCCCACCACGGTTGCATGCGCTTGCGAGACCGCTTGCCGGCGTACGCGCGGCATCTTGTACAATCCGTCTATCATGTTTCACTTCTCATGTCCAACTTCTCACCTCTAACTTCTCACCTCTAACCTCTTTATTCACCCCTTCGCTGGCGGTTGTGCCTTCTTCGCCTCGCGGGTCGCGGCGGCTTTTGAGGAGGCGCCGCGCTGGGCTTTCGTCTTGGAGTTGCGCTTGAGGATGCCGAGCTTTTCGAGAAGCTGCGGCTGAGTCCTCAGCGCCACCTTGGCGACCTTGACGAAGGCGCTCATCCAGAATTCGAGCGCATCGAGCGCGCGATTCTGCTCGAAGGTCGCCTGCTGCGAAGCGCCGGAGGCCGACTCGTGCGCCGCGACGGCGGCGGAAAGCTCGGCGACTTTTCCCCTCTCTTCTGAGAGCTTCTGAAGTGGATAGCCGAACTCAGCCAGCCTGTTCGCTATCGCTTCGGTGTGGCTCGCGTTGTCGAAGAGTGCCGCCGCCATCGTCAGAAAGAGGGGAAGCGGTTTGGGCATCGAATGGTCCAGGCCCAGTGCCGCCAGACTCTCCGGGTCGCGCTTGAAGACGGCCTTCGCCACCTGGGAGAGGTCCTGGTAGGCGGTCCTCGCTCGCTTCTCCGCCGCATCCTGCCGCGCCGACGCCTCTTTCTTCTCGCCAAGCGCCGCTACCTGCAGCTTCACCGACACGTCCGCCGCCTCGTAGCGGGTCTTCCCCTCGCTCAGCTTCGGCGTCTTGTAGCCGTACTCGCTCAGGTACTTCCCGATCTGCGGGTCCGACAACGCGTTTGAAACCGCCACGTTCGCCAGGTTCAACTTTTGCGCGATGCTCTGCTTCGGTCTTGTCGCCATTTGAAACCTCCCTGTCTGGTGAAACACCCTCTAGCCGCGCGGCCCCCTGCCGCGCGCGCGAAGAAACCTCCCCGCGGCAAGCGGGACGCTTCGGCCCGCTCCGCTGCCGTCTTGCCCTTCACCTGACCCGCTTTTCCCGGTTCCGAAGCCGGTTCAACGGCCCCTGATGCCGCTTCAAGTCGCCCTGCCCACGTTTCCTTCCTCCCAAGGCCTGCTTCGAGCTTCCCGACGTTCGTTTCCAGGGAAGCGCTGCCGGGAAAGCCGGAAGCGCCATTAGGGATACCGGAAGCAATCCAAAGGACGGCCGAAGCAACGCTCGGGAAGACGGAAGCGGCGTCCGGACGGCCTGAAGCGATGGCGGAGAGGCGGGAAGCGGCAACGGAACCGGCGCCGGCAAAGCCGTAGGCGCGATGCAAAGCCACGGGAATGGCTCTATTGGATGAAAACGCCCCCTCTGGCAAACGAAATCACCCCCTGCCTCTTGAAACGCGCCCTCTTCTTGACCGCTCACCCTTCGTGAAACCAGCGAAGCTGTATGAGGGCAATATAGACGCGAAAGAGAAACAAGTCAAGCCACCCTTGTCAACCCTTGCTGCAACGCGCCTTGCAATGGCGCCTTCGCCGAGTACAATAACTATGGCAGAACTGGCACGAGCTCCCCCTTCTCCGCTCGTGCCGGGCAACCCTCCTTTCATCACCCCCCCGGCGGACCGGCACTCGCCGGGGGGCAGTTTGACAGCCTGCTGAGAATCCGTTCCTGCAACAAATCGGATGAAGGGACGCGAAAAAGAACGCGCCGGTCCATCGGCCCCAGACTTCTATGGCGAGGGGTACCGAATGAAAGACCGCCTTCGGGGGATCCGCGTCCCACGTTGAAGGTATCAGTGCGTCAATAACGAACCGTCAGACTTTCATAAGTACTGGGCCAGGTAGTTTATGAACGCTGAGCAGGACACGAGGTAGTACTTGGCGTCATTCACTGAAACGTTCGCCTCCTCTAACATGGCATGGCGAATTCCATCCGCATTGCTCGTGTAACCATAAATGGCTTGAAAGGCCTTATTTAGAGTTGGATGCAAGCCCTTCTTCTTTTCAATTAGCGACAGCGCTTGCGCGAGAGTCGCGTGCTGGTCACCTGACAAGAGCACGCACATAGCTTCGACCGCACTGATCGATTCCTTGATGGTGTTCCTGTAGTCGGGATTCGTTCTGTCAGATAGTAGCGCAATTGCGGTCGACAGATGACCTTTCACTGTGGACATAATGTCTTCCCGTGCAAGGGTCTCCTCGATCGTTTCTATCTCATGCTGCGATGTAATTTGAATTACGGCGTCGCCTACAATGCGATAACCTGAAAGATACCTCTCCAGGATCGCGTTCAGGTTCGAAATGAAGCGGTCTTTGGGAAGTTGTTGTTGCTCCTTCAGAAGAAACTCCAGAAGATCGTAGAGGAGGTACCAAGGACAGCTAAAGAAGTAACGCTTATAATCACGCATAAAGACAGAAACCAGAGCCGGGAGTTCGTCCAGAGGTTTGTTGAAATGAAACACCCAAAGAGCATGAACGAATGAAGCGAATGGCGCCGACTCCAAATACTCCGACTCGTATTCACCCGATCCGAAGATGATGATGTACTGGTAATTCCAGAGCGCAGTTCTCAAATCAGGATCGATGTCATCAACCTGCAATACTGACCTAATCCGTGTATGCCCGTGCTTTTCCGAAAATCGCATCAAACCTCCATGAGGAGCATATCATAGCTCGGGTGGTTGGAAAGCATAACGCGTGTCAGGCTGCATACGGCAGCATCCACATCGCGCCAACTCGGCGGCGGAAACCATTCTTCTCACGCCTCAACTTTATTCCTGACGCCTCGCGTTGTCAAATGGGGGTGGGGGCAAAATGGCCCCGCCCGCGCTGTTATTCCGCTGGCCGCGATTCATGCACGCTAGGCCTCTTGAAACGCCGCCCACAAAATAGTCGTTTGCGGTCAGGTTTTCCATAAGCTGATCGCCTTGGCCTTTGAGTCCTTTTCTCGGCAAGATTTTCTATGGCAAGACATGTCTTCCTTTAGTAATATCTTAGATGACGCGATGCGACGACTTGACATAAGTGCTTGAAATACCTATATTTACGTAGTGGGGGCCGACATGAGAGCATTGAAACCGCTCGTGGCGGCGGCTTCTTTACTCGCTTCTGGGGCGCTCTCCTCGTTCGTTGCCACGGCAATCACTGTAAACGGCGACTTCTCCGATTGGGCTACGGTCCTCGTAGATCCCGCCAATGCCATTGGCGATGGGGCGCTTGGAGCGGGCGACCTCGATAGTCCAAACAACACTGCCTCAGATCTGCGCGGCTTCGCGGTGACTTGGGACGCCGACAACCTCTATCTGTATTTCAGGCGCGGCGCGCAATCCAGCGCCTCTATTACCTGCGTGGCATACATGGACGCGAATCACGACGGGCGGATGGAGAACGGCGAGCCGGTGCTCTTCTATAACTTCAGCAATACCGGTTTCGCCGGGTTTTCTCTTCGCCATTACGTCAGCGTCTCTCCGTCCGGCGACGCGCTCGGCGGCGATGGCTCGACGCCGCCCGGCTCGGTCGGCGCCATCTTGAGCGCCAACGGCAACGGCGCGCAGGACGGCGTTGGCATTCGATACGAAACGAGCGTGCCGTGGAGCGTGCTCGCCTCTTGCGGCGTGACGCCGCGAAGCCCGATGCTGTTGCACCCCTCGATATCCCTCGGCACGAACCTGCCGAGCCAGATACAAGATAACGGCAATCTTGTTGACACGCTGGTCCAGAAACTGACGATCGCTCCCGACGGCGAAGCGGCGGTAAGGCCCGGTGAAACAGTGGCCTTCACCCACACGGTCACCAACGGAGGAAACTCGAAAGTGACCGCCGAGATTTCGGCGGTTTCGCAGCAAGGGTGGGCGGTCACTTTCTGGAACGCTTCCGGAACCGTGCAGTTGAGCGACACGAACGGCAACGGCACACCGGACACCGGCCCGATCCCATCGGGAGGAAGCGTGACGATCGTCGTGAAGGTGGCGGTCCCGTCGGCCGTCCCCACGCAAACTAACGACAGCGTGACGGTTACGGCAAGGACCGCCTCGAACTCGGCGCTTCAGGGCACCGCTACGGATCTGATTTACGCCGGCTACCTGGTCATATTCAGCAAGGCTCAGGAGAAGAGCGGCAGCCCCGGCATCACCGTCCCCTACTTCAAGCAAGTCGTCAGCAATCTCACGGACGCTACTATCACGCTGGACGTTTCTGCGGCATCGGCGCTCGGATGGCCCGTCAGCGTAATGAGCGACGCCAACTGCGACGATGTCCCCGAAACGGGCACTGTAACGCAAATCGAAGTCCCGGCCCACGCCTCCCAGTGCCTGATAACGTACGTCTCGATTCCTTTGGGCGCCTCCATCGGCGCTACCGACGTCACCACGACGACCATTTCGTTCGGAAGCCCATTGATCTCGATCTCGGTGGAGTCCACGACCCACGTGAGCGATCTCTTCACCATCGCCCCTAACAGCTCGGGCTCCGCCGGCGCCGGAGAGACCATCTTTTACACCGAGACGGTCTCCAACAACGAGGCCGTTGGCGACACCATCAACTTGAAGGCGGCCTCGTCGCTCGGATGGGCGATTGCCCTCTACAACCTAGACGGCGTCACGCCGCTGGCCGACAGCAACGGCGATGGAATACCTGACACCGGCGCGCTGCCTCCTTTCGGGGGTTCGTTCTCCTTCAAGCTCCGGCTGACGGTGCCTCCAACCGCAGCCTACAACAGCTCCGACACGACCACGATTACGGCCACATCGTCTGGGCTGCCAGCCCAGAACAGGCAAGCCGCCTGCACGACGACCGTGAAGGACTTGGTGACTTTCCGGGACGCCGCCTACTCCGCTCCCGCTTCCGTCTTTTCGGCCTGCGCCACCGTTTACTTCAAGGCCTACGGCCTTTCGAGCGGAACTTACAGGTTCAAGGTCTATGATCCGTCCAGTGCCGACAAGACCGCCGCTCCGGCGGAGATGAGCCCCGACTTGAGCGGACAGGTGAGCGACAGCTACGCACTTGCCTCCTCCGACGCGGCGGGGACGTGGACGGTGACGCTCCAGAAGAAATCGGGGAGCAGTTGGAGCAGCCTCCCCAATTACCTGGCCAATTTCCAGGTCGCGGGCAGCGGTTCGATCGCGATTTCCACCGGAAGGAGCACCTACAACCTGGCCGGCGACACCGTCTCCGTCACCGCGGCCGCGTCAAATCCTTCATCCGCGCCGTTTTTGGGCGGCTCACTGGCATACGTCCTATTCATTGACTCCAACGGCAACAACGTTCCGGATGCCGGCGAAACTTTTCTTCTTGGCAACGGGACGACCGCCGCCTACTCGCCTGGCATGACGACTCACCTTACATCCGGCTTTTCGGTGGCGGCGGGCGCGTCCGCCAGCGACTGCTGGTCGCTGGGCGTGCCGAGCTTCGGTACGCAAGGCCAGTGGAAGGCAAGCGTTGTATGGGCGAGCTCTTGCTCGACGGTGATCGCCTCCGGCTATTCCGCGTTTCAAGTGGTCCTGGACAACACTCCGCCAGTTTCGCAAATCACCGCTCCAGCCGGAGGCGCGACACTTCACCTTTCGCTCTCGCCTCTTTCAATTCAAGGAACGGCTTCGGACACGGGAACCTACGTCAGCAAAGTCGAGGTCTCGACGGACGGCGGCGTGACCTGGGCCCTGGCTGGAAACAGCGGCACCAACTTTTCAACCTGGAGCTACGCTTGGACCCCTTTCTACAGAGGTTCCTACTGCATCCAGTCCAGAGCCACCGACGCCGCCGGCAACGTCGAGACGCCCGGGCAGGCCGTCTGCGTGACCGTCCTTGACGACACGCCTCCGACCACCCCCGTGGTGACCGACGGCGGCGACTACACGGCCGGCGTGCTGAGCGCGTCCTGGTCGTCGCAAGACCCCAACTCCGGCATCGCGTCGTACAGATATTGCATCGGGACGTCGCCCGGCTCCTGCGACGTGGTTGCGTACACCGCGGCCGGGCTGAGCACTTCGGTGTCGAGAAGCGGCCTGCCGCTGGTCAACGGGACGACTTACTATTTCAACGTCGTCTCGACGAACCTCGACGGTTACGACTCCGCCACCGGATCGTCCAACGGCATCACGGCCGATCTCGCCGGCCCGTCGTCCAGTGTGACCGCGCCTTCGGGCGGGCAGACCATCAGCGGCGCCACTTTCACGATTCAGGGCACGGCATCCGATGCGCTCTCCGGCGTAGCCTCCGTTCAGGTGAGCACCGACGGCGGTGTTTCTTGGAACGCCGCGACGGGGGCCGCCTGGAGCTACATCTGGACGCTCCCGGCCGACGGCAGCTACACGATAATCTCCCGCGCTACCGACGCCGTCGGCAACCTCGGGCCGCAATCGCCGCCGGTGACGGTTAAGGTGGACAATCCTCCCGAGCCTCCATCAAACCTTTCAGCCACGCCCGACGGCAACTGCGTTGTGACCCTTGCCTGGTCCCCGTCGCCGGCCTCCGACCTTTCCTACTACGCGATATACAACAACGGGGGAAGCGGGGCCGTCAACTACGTCAGCCCGATAGCGACGGTGCCGGCCGGAACTACTCAGTGGGCCTCGAGCAGGGGAATCTACGGATACTGCGCCCAGCAAGTCGGCCTCGCGGCCGAACCAGGCCAGACCGCCAATAGCATCGTTTCTTATTACATCATCAACGCGAACAAGGAGAACTATACGATTACCGGCGCCTCCTTCACCTGGCCGTCCGATTCGCCGCAGCGCTTCGTGTCGCAAGTGGAGATCGGCGGCGTCACCGTCTTCAGCCTGCCCGCCGGCAGTCCAGACAACAACGGCTCGCCACTCGCTTT
>DAHXMK010000270.1 GCA_027365515.1 Candidatus Aminicenantota bacterium | reverse complement strand
CTCGCCGGCGTGTCGAGCGCCTTCTCCAGACGCATTGCGCGGATGAGCGGCGTCGGTCTCCAGAGCTTGTAGATCTCGCGCACCTCGTCCGGAATGTCAACATAACGCTCGGTGCTGACTTCCTGCATGATAAGTGACATCGGAAACAGCGGCGTCAGCGCCTCGGGGCCGACCGGCTCGCCGGTGGCCGGGTTGAGCGGCGGCTTCAGGCTTCCCTCCGGCATGTCCGGCGCGATGTTGTACCACTGCTTGGGCAGGTTTTCTTCCGACAAAAGATATTTGACAGTCATGGACCCTCCAGCCCTGGTGACAATAAAGACAGTGGAAAGAAATTTAGCGTTTTACAGCGGAATTGGCAAGAGGAACACAGGCTGCGACGTGATCGCGGGCGGTCTGGCCATGCGCGCCGGCGAATCTGGGGGCGTCACTGCGTGCCCGAAGAGGTCTTCGTCTCCTGCTGGTGGATCAGTTCCTTGAGAACGGGGATGTGCTTGAAGGCGTAGGTCTTGGCGTCCTTGCTGCAGGTGACGTCGAATGTGTGGCCCTCGAAGCGGTTGATCGTGAAGTTGTTAAACGTGAGGCCCTTCTCCTCGCAGTGGCTGGCGGCGACGTTCTCGGCGTGCACATCGTTGTTGTACATCTGGTAATCGTCGAAGGCCATGTTGGCCGCTTCCTGCGTCACGTCGTCGGCGGCGTTCTTGGCGTAGAGGCACGAGGTGCCGTCGAGAACGGCGACAGCGATGACGGCGATGACGATCGCGATGAAGATGGCGTTACTGAGGAAGCCGCCGTCCTCGTTTATCAGGAGTTCACGGAATGACCGCTCCAGGCGCAATTCGAATTCCTCCGGAAAGAGACCAGTTGCCGGCCGCCAGCGCTTGGCGGCCACATTATATTCTTCGGCAGAATAGCCTCAGAGCCCTTCCCTGCGCCGCGCCTGCGTGACCACGTACATGTAGATGGCGCCCGCGGCGATGGCTGCCAGAGCGAAAATGATGACGATCCAGCCGCGCGAGGTGATCAGGTGGATTCCGGCGGAATCCTCGACGAGCGCATGGTCTCGAGACGACAGGCTGGCGTGCAGGCTCGACCAGCCATCGGACTCGTAGGGAACCTTCACCTGCATGGATCCCGGCTCGAGCGTGATCTGTTGCTGCGATCCTTCCGGGAAGTCAACCCCGTCGCCCGAGAGCGAGAGGCCGAGTGTGAAAGCATAGGGATTCCTGTTCTCCATGGTGACCGTCGCTTCGCCCCCGGAGCTGCGCTGCAGCAGCGGTGTGCCCACGTCGATTGATAGATTGCTGAACTGTGAGGTAGTGAAGCTGTTGATGGCGTCGAGATATGCGAGCCCCTGGTTGGCGGCATCGGGGCTCACGTTCTCGTTGACGAAGTAAGTGCTCTCCGCCGCGAACATCTGCTTCTCGAGATTCACGTACTCGGGCGTGTCGTTGTCGACCGCGGCGCGGAAATCATCGAAGCGCTCGTGCGCCGCCTGGAGTTTCTGGTAATAGGTCTGGGTCACATATCCCGAGGTCGGGTCGGTGTAGCGAAGCAGCGTCACCGGCTGGGTGCTCGGACGGTACTTCTGGCGCGCCTCGCCGAGTGTCATCGGGTTCAGCCAGGGCTCCTGCTGGATCGTCGAGTAGACGCGCTTGCGCAGGTCTTCCGTGATCACCGGGTTCGGCGAGGGGGAAGCCGTGATCGCGAGCCGCTGGCCGCCGCCGGTGTAGGCGTTGGCGAGGGCCGCGAAGAAAGCGCTGCCACTGGGCGCATCGGAAAAGAGCGCCGCCGAGGCGTCGTCGTTGGCGAAGAACCCCGTGATGCGCTCGCCGCTCAGGTCGCGCACGCGGTAACTGGGCTGGCCTGCAGGCAGGCCGCCGCCCTGCAGCGAGTTGCGCGTCGCTCCCGAAAAGACGGTGTACTCGCCGCCGGTCGCGGCCAGATAACACATGGAATCTGTCGTGATGTCAAGGCCGGGCGCGTAGGTTCCCTGGGGAACAGACGGCAGCGCCAGCGCCTCTCCCGTGATGTCGTGCCCGAGCGCGTACTGGCCATTGCCGTCGTTCCATCCCTCTTTGGCAAGGATCGGCAGGTCCGCAAAGGTGTAAGGCGCCGA
>DAHXMK010000269.1 GCA_027365515.1 Candidatus Aminicenantota bacterium | reverse complement strand
TACGCTCGTAAAGCCCGAGGAGACGGCCGGGCTTCCGGTCATCACCACGATTGAGCTCAAGCTTCCACCTCTGTCGCGCGACGGCCAGGACGGCGAGATGCTGGTCCCCGCCCTCAGGCTCGTGGAGATGATGGAACAGGTCGCCAAGGCGGGAGCCGCTCATCAAGCCATAGAAGGCATCTGCGCCATGTTCGCCGAATCGCTCGGCTGTTCGGCCGCGAAGTGTTTTCGCCGCGATGCGGGCGCCGTATCCGTCCTGGCCGTCCACGGCGATTTCCCCGACAAGAAAAGTCCACACTCGCTGGTCACGGCCTCCATCTACCTTCGGAACCCTACGATTCTCGACTTGGACGGAGTCGAGAGCGGCGGCCTTTTGGGCATCTGCGTGCCGGTGCCGATAGAGAAGGCGCGCTACGTATTCTTCGGGGTCGTCCCCGCCGACGAGGAGCCGTTGAAGCGGCGCTTCGAGGCGTTTCTTTCCACGCCGGTGATGCTCAGATTCATGCTGAGGTGGGTCGAGGAGATCGAAAAAAGCCGGGAGACCATACAGGAACTGGCCGGGCAGGTTCGGGCGCTCAAGTCGGCGGCCGCCGGTTCGGGCGGAGCGGAACCGATTCTCGGTAATAGTCCGGCATTGCAGCGCGCCGTGGAAATCGCCGACCTCGCGGCCCCCACCGACGTTCCCGTGCTGATCACAGGCGCGACGGGAACCGGCAAGGAGCTTTTCGCCAGGCGCTTCCATGCACGCTCACAGCGGTGCGGCAAGCCCTTCGTCGCGGTCAACTGTTCGAGCATCCCCGAAACCTTGATCGAGAGCGAGCTCTTCGGAGCGGAGAAGGGCGCTTTCACCGGAAGCGACCGGCGGCGCAAAGGCTTCTTCGAGGAGGCTTCGGGCGGGACTCTTTTCCTGGACGAAGTGGCCGACCTGCCAGTCGCCGTTCAGCCAAAGCTCCTTCGCGTCCTGGAAGAAAAGATCATCTATCCGCTCGGAAGCTCTCGGAGCGTGGCGGTTGACGTCAGGATACTTTCCGCGAGCAACCGCGACCTGAGGCTCATGGCCAAGGAGGCGAAGTTCCGCGACGACCTCTACTACAGGCTGGCCGGCTTGGTGATTGACCTGCCGCCTCTCTCGCTTCGAGGCGATGACATTAAAGTGCTGGCCAAGGCTTTTCTGGAGAGGGCGAACCGCGAACTCGGGCGGGCCGTCGGCGGATTTGAAGACGAAGCGCTCGATGAGCTTGCCCGCCACTCGTGGCCAGGGAACGTCCGCGAGCTTCTAGGCGCCGTGCGGCGGCTGGTGCTGACGGCCCAAGGCCCCACCGTCACGGCTTCGAGAATCAAGGGGGCCGTAAACAGGCCCTCTCCTTGAGTCCCTGGCATCGTCTTCATTCATGAGAAATAGAAAAAATCGGTAGGACCGGGCAAGGGGCGGCCGCGCCTGCCATAACTATGCCTTACTTTCTGGCCGGCACGGCTTTCAGAAAATCGCGCCACGTTTGTGGAGAAAGACGAAGCGATTCTTCAAGAGTCTTCCGGCCGGCGAATTGCTGTCCGCATGCCATGAGCATGGCCGCGTATTTCGCGAGCGTGACGGGGAGAAAAGCGCGGGCGCGCGGCGACGTCCTGGCCTCGGCGCGCGCTTCGTCCGCCAGGACTGAAAAGCGCTGAATCGCCGCTTGATCGCGCTTTCCGGAGCACCAGGAAAGCCATATCTCCTCTTCGTCGAATTCGCGCGGGCTCTCCTCGCGCCATGGCCTCGCCTCTTCTAGCGCTTGCCTCGCCTCGCCGATTTTCCCTTCTCTCAGCAAACACTCGGCAAGCCACAGGCGAGGCCCGGCCTCCTGGTTCATCTCGCCACCCATCGAGC
>DAHXMK010000258.1 GCA_027365515.1 Candidatus Aminicenantota bacterium | reverse complement strand
CCAGGTGGTACGGAGCATAGGCGGCCAAAGAGAGGCAGGCGGCGGTTAATGAGATCATACATACGTTGCGGGCGGCGTGGCTGGACATAGCACTCTCCTTGTCATGGCGCCAGGATGCTTGCCCTGGCTATCTCCCATCGTGGCTGGCCCAGCGCCGAGGAAACGGCGATAAGCCGAAGGTCGTACGAGCCCGCATCCAAGGGCGGCAGCGGCAGCGTCGTTTCGGTCAACGTCGCGTAGCTCGTGCGCGGGTTGGGGCTCTCCCAGGAATAGACGAGGAGGTTGCCCTCTTTCCAAAGCTCCACCCTAAAAAGCGGCGGTGGAAGCGCCGCGGAAACTGGAGACGGCTCCTCCAAGCGGATCTGGATCGTGAGCAGCGCCCCGCTGGCCGACTTGTCAATCTTGAAGGATTGGCCGGCCCCAACGGCGCCGAGGCTCTCCGGGGACGGCGCTATCCGGCAGCCGCCACCGGCGCGCGGCAATAGGACGCACTTGCCGAGCTGAGTCCACGCGGATGGCGGAGTTCCTTGAAAGCCGGGGTTCTTGAGAAGCTCGCGGAGATTCATGACCTGGACCGTGACATTATCGGAGCGCCCTTCGTTTCCGCTGCCGTCCTCCGCTTTGGCGACGAGGCGGTGGTCGCTCCCATTTTCGAGCTTGAGCGTGTCCCACGTAAAGTCGTAAGGGAAGTGCTCCCGCGTGCCGATCTTTTTTCCGTCCGCCTCAAGCCATACGAGGGCAACGTCGTGGTCGTCCTTGGCCTGGACCTCGATTTTCACCACTCCGCGAACAACCGAACGGTCCGGGGGAAATGAGATGGAAACAACTGGCGGCGTCGTGTCGGTTATGGTCCGGCTGTCGAGACTCAGAGAAAAGGTGTCGAGGACGTTTCCCTCTGCATCCGCGGCCTGGATCGCCACCTGGTGCTCGCCATCGGGCCACCCCTTTGTATCCCAGATGAAGCGGGCATCCGTCTCCTGGCGCTCGTCCACGATTATTCCGTCAATGGCCAAAGTGAGGGACTGTGCCGGCTCGCTGTAAATCGCGTGAAGCTCTATCCGCCCGCAGAGAGGCTTCAAGTCGGCCGCAGAAGGACTGGCGCTGTACCAGCTTCCCTCCTCAACGGTCTGGTTGAGGATGTGCAGTTCAAGCGAGCCCTGCTTGCGTTGCGCGAAGAGAGGAAGGGCGGCGAGGACGATGATTGTCAGCGTTCTCGCCGCCCAAAGATATTCTCTAAACCTCATGCCTTTGACGCGCCCTCACGGAATCATTGTGTCACATTGAGCGCGCAGTCGTCCAGGGCGAAAGCCGTTCCAAGGCTAGAATCCGTAACCGCCTTGAATTTGATAACGACCGTCTGGCCCTTGTAGGAAAGCAGGTTGAGGCCCGTCTTCTGCGTCCACGAGGAGGTCTTGTTGAGATTGCTCAGCGTGACCAGCGTGGAAAGGACGGTTCCGGAGCTGTTTTCAACGGTTACCGTCAGCTTGTCGTAAGCCGTCGAGGTTGTCGTCTCCTGCGTCTTGATGTAGTACCAGAAGTTCAGCGTCGCCGCCGTCGCGGCCGAGGGAATCGTCACGGTCTGCGATATGTAGTCGGTCTCGCTGTTGTAGTAGGTGCCGTTGTAATAGCCAAGGCTCGCCTGGTATGAGCCGCCATGAGGCGCGGCCGGATTTGAGACGGTGGTGATGACCGTGTGCGACGTGCTGGTGGAAAGGGTCCAGTTGCCGTTGTTGCCCGATTCGAAGCCGGGGTTGAGGAGTAGTTGGGATGTCCCTCCTCCAGCCGCAGTGGCGGTGAAATTGATCCCGGTCTGGTTGGCGCCATTGACGGTAACGGCAGTGCTCGCCGGGCTGAAGGTGTAACCGCTCAGGCTCGGCGTCACCGTGTAGCTTCCATTCGCCAAGCCGCTGAAGCTGTAAGTCCCGCCGGTGCCGGTCGTCGCCGTCGCCGACGAAGTTCCCGTAAGGCTCATCGTCACGCCAGACGTGACCGCGCCGCTTACGGTGCCGGAGATGGAATAGGTCGCCGTTGGTGTCGAGAGCGACACGTCGTCAACGTACATATAAGTCGTGTCGCCGGAATAGCCGTCATCGTGGACCTTGAACATAAGCCTGACCGTCGTCCCGGCATACGAAACCATGTTGTAGGTCACGCTCGTCCACGCGGAGCCGTTGCTGCACACCTTGAGCGGAGTGGCAAGAACCGTCCCCGAGGTGTTCGTGATGTCCATCTCCTGCCAGTCGTAGGAAATGGTGTCTGGCGACACCGGGTAATACCAGAACGTAAGCGTCCCGCCGCCAGCGGGAATGGCCACGTCCTGGTAGAGCGTGCTGTCGCCGGAGCTGCCTCCTCCGGTGATCTTCGCGGAGTACGAACCGCTGTGGTGGGCGTTCGACACTTGGGTCGGCGCAACGACGCCTCCGGCCGTCCAGCCGGTAAGGCCGCTTTCAAACCCGCCGTTCACGACTCCAGAAGATGGCGCCACCGCGGATGAAGTGAAGTTGATCCCGGTCTGGTTGGCGCCATTGACGGTAACGGCAGTGCTCGCCGGGCTGAAGGTGTAGCCGCTTAGGCTCGGCGTCACCGTGTAGCTTCCATTCGCCAAGCCGCTGAAGCTGTAAGTCCCGCCGGTACCGGTCGTCGCGGTCGCCGACGAAGTTCCCGTAAGGCTCACTGTCACGCCAGATGCGACCGCGCCGCTTACGGTGCCGGAGATGGAGTAAGTCGCCGTTGGTGTCGAGAGCGACACGTCGTCCACGTACATGTAGGTCGTGTCGCCGGAATAGCCGTCATCGTGGACCTTGAACATAAGCCTGACCGTCGTCCCGGCGTAGGAAGCCATGTTGTAGGTCGCGCTCGTCCACGCGGAGGCGTTGCTGCACACCTTGAGCGGCGTGGCAAGAACCGTCCCGGAAGTGTTCGTGATGTCCATCTCCTGCCAGTCGTAGGAGATGGTGTCGGGCGACACCGGGTAATACCAGAACGTCAGAGTCCCGCCGCCAGCGGGAATGGCCACGTCCTGGTAGAGCGTGCTGTCGCCGGAGCTGCTTCCTCCGGTGATCTTCGCGGAGTACGAGCCGCTGTGGTGGGCGTTGGATACCTGAGTCGGCGCAACTACGCCTCCGGCCGTCCAGCCGGCAAGGCCGCTTTCAAACCCGCCGTTCACGACTCCAGACGATGGCGCCACCGCGGATGAAGTGAAGTTGATCCCGGTCTGGTTGGCGCCATTGACGGTAACGGAGGTGCTCGCCGGGCTGAAGGTGTATCCGCTCAAGCTCGGCGTTACAGTGTAGCTTCCGTTCGCCAAGCCGCTGAATGTGTAAGCGCCGCTGCTGCTAGTAGTCGCGGTCGCGCTCGACGTCCCGCTCAAAGCCACGGCAACGCCGGAGGAAACGGCGCCTGAAACCGTTCCCGAAATAGCGTAGGTCGTTGACGAATTCGAGACGGTAACGCTGACGGCCGTTGAGGTCGTGCTGCCGCAGGAGTTGACGGCGGTGGCGGTGATGGAGTGGCTGCCGTTGGCAACGCTTGCGCTGTTCCAGCTATAGCTCCACGGCGAGGATGTGACCGTGGCAACGGTGGTGCCATCCACGGCAAAGCTGACCTGGCTTGGCGCCGGCGAGGCGCTCACGCTCGCCGCGAACGTGACGACTCCTGAAACCGTCGCGCCTCCAGCCGGGCTTGTCAGGCTGACCGCCGGTAGAGTGCAACCGCCGCCCTGGGAACTCTGGATGGCAAGCTGGCTTACCTGGGCTCCGCTGTCGTCGTACAGAGTCGCGGTAGCCGTATCCCCGTGGATCTGCCACAAGGTCCAGTCGTACGGCCCAGAGCCGGCGCCCGAGTTTCCGTTCAGCCACTGGACGACCCCCTGCTGGCCGAGGTTGTCGTGAAACTCGTGGATGTGGCCGCAGATGTAGGCGTCAACTTTATGGTTGGCGAGGATGGTCCAGAACTTGTCCCTCTGGGTCGGGTAGTTGCCCATGTAATTGAGCGTCCAGGAGGCATCGGCGTAAGCGTGGGAGTGGCCCATCACGAAAATGTGGCGGACTCCTCGCGACTGAGCTGACGCCAAGTCGGAATCGAGCCAGTTGAGCATGTCGTCGAACATGTAGTACATGCAGTTGTTCGTACCGCCGCCGCAGTTGGAACTCGTGTTGACGTGGCAGGTGTCAACGATGACGAAGTGGCTGTTGCCCCAGTCGAACGAGAAGACTGTGCCGGGGTAGCCAGAAGGGCCGGTCTGCGGCTGGGCGAACTCCTGGTTGAACATGTTGATCGTGGAATAGCTCGTGAAGTTCATCTCGTGGTTGCCGACGGCGACGAGGAAAGGAGTCGTGTGGGCGAGCGGGTCGGTCGCTATCTTGAATTTGTCATAGAGAATTTGCTGCGTCGCCTGGGTCGAGCTGCCGTAGAACATGTCGCCGCCGAAAAGGGCGAATGATGCGTGAGCGGCGACTTCGCGAGTAATGATGTTTATAAAGGACTGCGGAAGCCCCTGCTGGTCGGCGGAGGCCGAATTCCCCCGGCTGTCGGCCATGGTGATAAAGGTGAAGTCCGTGCCCACGGGCACGGCTGTCGAGAAGGTGTAATCGGCCGACGAGACTCCGCCCGTAGTCACCTTGTAGTGGTAGGTCGTGCTCGCGGACAAGCCGCTGATGGTGAGCCTGTGGTTCGTTACCGAGGAGGTCTCGGCGAGGGAGGAGCCGTAGCTGCTCGTCGTTCCCCAGCTTACCGACCCGGTTCCAGCGGTGTCGGTGTCCCAGTAGATAGTCGCCGCGCTCTGGGTCACCAGGCCGATTCGCGGGCCGTGGACGATGGTCGTGGCGAATAGCGCCAGGCTCCACGAAAGAATGCCTATTACCACCGCCAACCTCATCCTGCATGAGAGCGACGCAAGCTTCTTGCCGCCGTTTCTGAAAATTTGTAGCTGCCTCATCTCACCACCTCCAGCGCAACGAAAGCGGCACAAGCCCTTCCGAGCGCCCTTTCTTTGCTGTTCTTGCGCACCACTCACGGGACCGGAGCCTTTGCAGGCGTCTCCTGCATAGTTTCAGAAGCAGGGCAGTCAGCGAGCGTGAAGCCCCCAATTGTGCTACCGCCGTCAATCGAGTCCTCCACTTCGACCTTGTCGAGGCTCGCGATCGAGATATCCCTTACTGTAAACGGCGGCTCGGCGCCGGCTTGCGCCAGAGCGCTTCCCGGAAAAGTCAGGGAGACCTCCTGGTTTCTTGTCAGCCGGGCTTCCGTGCTTGCGTAAGCAACAAGTACTTCTCCGCCGCCCCACTTGCCGGTCAAGACCGCCTGAATACGATAGTTTCCAGGTTTTCCGACCACCAACTTAATTGGCATGACGAGGGATTGAATGAGGCCATCCTCACCGCGAGTTATGGAAGCGGCGCCCACGGAGGCGATCGAAACCAGTCCCCCCTGGCGGCCGAAAGCCGTTTGGGCGACGCGGTGGAGGGGCAGTCCCTGCCACGTGCCATAGGCGTCAACTTTGACGTCGGCCATGGCGCCGGGCTGGCCAGGCGGCAGGAAGGCGGAATAGATGCCGTCGCCGGCTTGGCGGTCCGGCCCTCTTCCGTCATCGTGAAGGAGCACCGGCAGCGTGGCTTTCCCATTTCCCTCCTTGAGGCGCGCTTCAACCCTGAAGCCCGTCAGCGGCGTTCCGTTCGACGCGTCATAGAGACGGGCTTCGATGACCTGCCTGCCGCGAGCGGGGACGGACAGCTTCCCGAGGCTGACAGCCATTCGTATATCTGATCCGTCACGAACCGCCACCATAAAGGCCCGCGCTCCGCTTTGAGCCTTGGAAAGGTCGAGCGTGTATTGAACCGGAGCGTTGACGCTTACCTTGGCCATCGAGGCGAAAGGCGGAAGATCAACAAGCTCCGGAAGCCCCTCGGCCGGCATGTTCGTGAAGGCGGCCGCGGCTTGGGCGGCGCGATAACCCTGGCTCCCTTTTGATGGTGGTACAAGCTTGATTCCGGTTTCTGGAACCGAGCTCCCTACCGGCCAGACCACCACCGCTCCACCCGGCCCGCGAAGCGTGACCTGCACCTGCTTGGTGCTGGCCGCGTCAACGACGAAGGCGTCAAGCCCCGAAACTTGTACGGGGACAGACGGCTTTTCGTAAACGGTGTTGGGGGCAAAACCTTGCGCCACTCCTCCTTGAGGCGTTGCCGAGCGGACAGAGAGCGATGGGGCCACCAAGGCGAAACAGACCAGACCAAGTCCCAGCGTCACGAGCTTGCGCATGGCTCACCCCCTAAAAGTCGTAGCTGAGATAGGTGCCGATGGGCTTGAAATCGTTCCGGCGGTTGTGGTGGTGGTTCGCCTCCGTCCTGAACCAGAGGACGCCGATGGCTTCCGCCGAATACTGGCCGACCATGCCGTCATCTTCGCCCGGAAAACCGCTGGCCACCGATAGCGCAGCCAAGCCGAAGTCTTCGGCGTGAGCCCAATCGTTCAGAAGCCCCCATCCCGAGATCGTATAGAAGGTCTTCGGAAGCCCCGGGCGACCGGATGTCCCGTACAAGTAGTACTGGTTGTAGTAGGCCATCCAAGAGGTGCGGCAGTTTTTCGTCGAATCGGTGTTTTCGCCGATTAGGTCCACGAGCCACCCGGTGAGCCAGGAACCCGAAAGTGTTCCCGCCAAGTCCGCCGCCTCGGAACCTTTGTGCGGCCCGGCTATCGTGTTGACCCACCTGGTCACGCTAATGATTTTGGAGTATTTCCAATAGTAGGAAGGGTTGGAGAATATCCACCTGGTGACCGTTCCGCCAAAGGAATGGGTGTCTATCACGAGGTCTGTAATCCCCTGCGAGGTTATAAAATCGTAGAGCTGGTCGGCAACCTGGTTCGCCGCCACCCACATGTATTGGGTGCCGTCGTAATGGCAGACGACGTAAGGAACTGTATAACCTTTCGTCACCGCCGAGATCATAGGCGACGTCCAGTAGTTCCACGCCGTTGATGCGTTGGCTAGGCTGGCTCCGCCTTTGCCGTGAACCAGAGCGACTCCAGTTTTCGCGAAGACTCCGCCGCTCCAAAGGAGCGACGCGGCTAGAAATGCCCACAATAGCCGTCTGCTCATAGCACGCACCTCCTCACCACCGGCCAGCAAAGCATACCTCGTGCCAGCGAGCGAGATGGAGGGCAATTGTTCATATTACCAATGAGTTAGGCTAAGTATCCAAGTTTAACTGCCCGCAAGAAAGCGGATACTGTGTTCACGCTGACCATGGCCCAGAATGCCGCTTTCGGCTAACTATGTGCAAATAAAGATGATATAGCGCGATAACGTTGGTGGCAGCAGGCGTGTGAACCTGGTAGCCGTTTTTGAGCCGAAATGGTGGGGCAAATTCAATAGCAGTGTGTACGGTGCCCCAAAACAAAGGCCACGGCTATGCCTGCAAGGGAAGAGGTGAATGGGAAAAGTTCCACGAGATAACGCGGTTCCGGGTTCTCGATTGTCGAGAAAAAGATGACCCGCGGCGCGAAAAGCAAAAGGAGCAGAAGGAGCCATTGCCAACTCTCATGCTCTTTGAAAAGCACCCCGGCGCCGAGCCAGCCGAAAACGGTGTGAAACCAGACCAGTCCCATGAAGAGAAGAAGCCATAGCGTATCCAAGCTCTGCCAGTCAAGGTGCGAAAACGGCAGGAGTTCGTCCTCGAATGGGGTGTAAAGGCTGTGGGTGTCGAACCACATGGTGACGGCCCGCGTTGCCGGCAAAAGCAGGAAGGTTCTGAAGGGGTGGCTTCTCCGCCGCTCCTCGGCAAGTTTCATGAATTCGGCGTCCGCTTGGGGCGTGATCTCCGCCCCGGCAAGTGGCTCGTCGCCCTGCTCCTCGTCTCCGCTGCCGCTTGATTCCTGGCTGCTCTGTGCCTGGCCCTGCTCCGGGTTGACCGACTTGAACAGCGCGGCAACTCGCTGGCGCTCTTGGGTGGAATCGCAGGCCTGCGCCGGAAGCTGCGAAATGTCGAGGGGGAGCGTGCCCAGTTCCCAGAGAAACGGATCTATGTACCGCTGGTCGGTTATCCAGCTTCTAACCCACGAGTAATAGCCTTGGGGGACGAACTCTCCAGGCATGTTGGCGTGGACCGGGGAGAGCGGCATGAAGGCGCGGAATACCACGGCGTTGCGAATCGTCCACGGAGCAAGCACTGCCGCGAAAGCCAACGAAAGGGCGGCCCCTTTCGCCAAAGCGCTTTTTAGTGAGCGCATGACCGCGCCGTCCTCCTGGCGGTTTTTCCATGCCTCCCATAGCGCAAGAAGCGCCATTGTTCCTCCGGCCGCCCCCAGGAGCAGGCCGCTGTCAGGGCGAACCATCGTCGCCAGCCCACCCAGCGCTCCGCAGGCGGCCCACCAAGCCAACGCTCCGCCATTTTCTTTAAGCGCATACGAGGCCGCCAGAATGCAAAAGGTTCCCAGAAAAAAAGTGAGAGTTTCGGAAAGAACCGTCCCGACGTAAAGCGCCACCATCGGGCAGGCCGAAGCAACGGCAAGCGCCGATAGAAAAGCCAATTGCTTTCGGCCATTGCTCCAGCCTGGCGGGCACCAGGCAAGCGCCAAGAGAGCCGCCAGAAGGCATGTTGCCGTGTCAATCAAGGCTTGAACGGCCCTCACAGCTGCGTCGTTGCGCGTTCCGAAGAGGGAGTAAACTCCGGCCAAAAAAAGAGGATATCCTGGAGTCCTTATATAGCTGGGCGAATAGGGGTGGGCGTCTTCGCCAGAATAGACACCATGATGCAACAAATTGGCCGCGAAGTTCTCGTAGAGGACCGTGTCCCCTGGCACATCGCTCGGCAGAACTATCGCCCACCAGAGGCGGAAGGCCAAAGCAGCGCCGAGGATCAATATC
This sequence comes from Candidatus Aminicenantota bacterium, assembly GCA_027365515.1. Classification (GTDB taxonomy): domain Bacteria; phylum Acidobacteriota; class UBA4820; order UBA4820; family DSQY01; genus JAEMPZ01. The sequence continues at coordinate 7,477 of DAHXMK010000258.1, read as the reverse complement.
GCCAGAACCCGCCCAGTGCGAGTCAAGGCGCGGTTTTCTCCCAAATGGGACCGTGGACTGGGATGGACGGCACGTCAGTGCCAGGGGGTATGCCGTAGTTGCTTGCCTCTCTCATTCCTAACCCGCCACTCCCTCTTTTCACTCCGGCACCTTCTCACCTTAGTCCGCTAAGGACCATCAGCCGCCTCTCACTTGGCCTCTTCGTGATGGTTTCTTCGCGCGCCGGAGTCGTTGAGCAATAGCCTCGTCTGTTCGCCGAGAGCGCACTCTTTCAACTCCTGCTCGTGTTTCAGATAGAGCTTGGCGTTCGGAGAGAGTTCCGCGCCGGAGGCGCTCATCTCCTTTTCGTAACCGGCGATCTTGGCCGCCAAATCGTTTTTGCTCGCTTCGGAGAGGCCGGGCGAACGCTCCAAAGACTTGAGCGTCTCAAGCATTTGCGCCCCGGGGCCGGTGCCGGCTTTTTCCGCCGCCTCTTCTCCGGCTTTCGCCATCTGGCGCATGATCCATGAGAACTCGTAAGCGGACATCTTGTGCTCATCGAGCGACTTCACGGAGACGCCGAGCACTTTCTGGAGAAGAGCCATGATTTCGACAGCGTCCTTGAAATCCCCGTGCTGGTTCTGGTGAGCATCTATCCATGCGTCGTACGGCTCCGAAACCGCCTTGATATCCCGACTGACGGCAATTGCCTCTTCAAGGCGGGCTTCCGAGACGGCTCCGTCCGCAGGCGGAGTGAACGGGAAATCCTTGGCCAGCTTCTGCATCCCCTCGCCGGCCTTCTTCATCCCCATGACATTTCCGGCGAACCCGGAAATCTGCCCGAGCTTGCCGGAGCTGACCAGCGCCGCGCCGCTTATAACGCACAGCAACACGAGAACCGCGCCTATCCCGATCGCGACCTTCGCCCAGCTCTTCATCCAACTACCTCCACGAGCGGGAATTATACCATCCGCCGCCGCTTTGATGGATGGGAGCAAAGGCAAGTCGGAATCATGAGCTTTGGAAGATGCAACGAGGTCAACATTTCTACTGATGTTCTTGTGCCTTGCCGCGACCGATCCTTTAGCGCCGCATGGCGCGGGCCAAATCTGAATGGCGGCGTGGAACCGCTACTCCCACCCTTCGGCGGCCAAGGCCTCGTGGAGGCGGTCGGGGTGCTGGCGGCAGCCATGTTCGATGCGGCTCGATTCGTCGTGGGCTTTGCTGTACGGCCAGCCGGCGATCATGCGGTTGCGCTCGTGCATCTCGTGCAGGAGCACGAAGCCGCGCTCGGCGTCGTCAAGGTCGTCGTCAATCCAGATTTCATTTTCTGGCACGAATTCGTAAACGTGGTCGTGGCCGCCTTCGGTAAAGTCCACGTCGAAGACGCTCCTGACCAGCCTTCCGTTCACGACCCAAACGGTGACGCTGTTTTCGAGGCGCTTCCAAAGCTTGACGTGGACGTCCCGGCCATCGGGGAGCTGCTTGCCGCCGTGGGTCAGCACCCTCACGTCCCCCGCGCGGCGCCGCTCTTTTCTCTCCGCCCGGTCCGCCTCTTCCAGCGCCTTGTCGTATTCGACCCCCTTGGCCATCAGCCGCCTCTCGACGAGAAGGTGGGCCATGAAGAACCGCCGCTCGTCCGGGTGGGCCTCCCTGTCCAGCCAAAGCTCCTTGAGTGGAATGAAGTCAAAGCTGAAATGGTGGCCGAAGTTGGTGAACTCCTCGTCAATGTGTTCACGGACATATTTCCCGTCCACGATCCAGGCATGAAGCTCGCCCATCTCACCGGCATTTTCCAGGTAAGGCGGTTTCAAAGCCTCGGCCATGGCTCACTCCTCCTCGAATGGTTCCCTGAAGTTCATCATCTTGCGCTCGATCTTCACGCCAGTGGGCATCGGAACCGTGAATGAGCCGTCATCGAGCTTCGGGTTGAGTTCCCAGTGGGAGAAGGTGAAGCGGATTCTGTCGCCCTCGGTCTCCTCGACTTCGAACTCACGGATGAGTCCGTCCTGCTCCTGGACCTTGAAGGTCATGCTGGCGACCTTCCTCTTTATTTTGTGCTTCAAGGGGGTGAGGTAGAGCGTCACGACGCCATCCTCGTCGCTCTTCCACTCGACGTTGAAATTTTTTCTGAGCTCGTTGACCGGCTGGCTCAGGCCGAGGTAGCGCTCTATCTTGGCCTGGTGGCGCGAAATGTCCTGGATGTAAGCCTGGTTCTTGGCCGGATCGAACATCAAGAGGTCGCCGTCCATCACCCTGAAATAGAGCTTGCGGGGCGCGGTGTAGCGGTAGAGCGCCGTGTCGGGCTTCTTGAGGACCAGGTCACCCTTCAGCACCTGAGGCTTCTTGAGCATTTTGAATTCGTTGGTTTGGGTGAAGCTCACCTTGAGCGTCTGGGTGTTCTGCTGGGATGCCTGCATTTTGGAAAGAAGCGTTTCGAGGCGGCCGGGAGGTACGACCGTCTGCGCCAGAGAGATGGCAAGCGGCGCAATCAGAAAAGAAACTCCAGCAATTACGGCCAGCCATCCTTTGCTTCTTCGCATCGAACGTCTCCTCTAAACTATCTTGCTCTCAGGCCTTCCCGGCCGCGTGTCCTGGTTCATTTCCTGTTCCGTTACCTGATAAACGGATAAGCTTATTATTAATTGACGAGACAGCAAGCGCTCATCAACCTATTAACTTACCTCTTATCAACCATTCATCACCCGTGGCGGAAGTGCCTGGTGCCCGTGAGCACCATCGCCATTCCAAGGCGGTTGGCCGCCTCTATGACCTCGGGGTCACGGATGCTGCCGCCCGGCTGGATGACGGCCGTGATTCCAGCCTCGGCCATCTCCTCGACGCCATCGGGGAAGGGAAAGAAGGCGTCCGAGGCGGCGACGCAGCCCTTCGTCTCTTTGTAGGCCTTCATCCTGGCCAGCTTCGACGAGTCAACCCGGCTCATCTGGCCCGCTCCGACGCCGACGGTGCCGTCCTTGTCGCCGAAGACGATGGCGTTGCTCTTGACGTGCTTGCAGACGCGCCAGGCGAGCTCCAGAGCCTCCATTTCATCTTTCGTCGGCTGGCGCTTAGTTGCCACCTTTCTCTCCTCCTGGCGGGAGAAGAGATCGGGGGTCTGGACCAAGAGGCCGCCCGCCACGCGCTTGTAGTCCCAGCCGGGGAAAGGATCCTGGTCCTTGAGCGTCACGACGCGGAGGTTCTTTTTTCTCGACAGGATATCGAGCGCCTTCTCGTCGAACTGTGGGGCGACGACGATTTCAAGGAAGAGGTCGGAGAGCGCCGTGGCCGCTTCTCCGGTGCAGGCGGTGTTGAAGGCGACGATTCCGCCGTAAGCCGAGGCGGGGTCCGTTTCCCTCGCCCGATTGAAGGCGGAAGCCGCGTCGGTCCCTCGCGCCGCGCCGCATGGGTTGGTGTGCTTGATGATGGCGCACGAGGGTTTGGGCATGTCGCAGACAAGCGCCCACGCGCCCTGAAGGTCTATCAGGTTGTTGAAGGAAAGCTCCTTGCCCTGGTGCTGCGCAAGCCCTCCCAGAAACCTGTCGCTCTCTCGGTAGAAGGCCGCCTCCTGCTGCGGATTCTCGCCGTACCTGAGGTCCTGCGCCTTCTTGAAAAAGAGCGGCAGGAAAGCGGGAAATGTTTCTTCCGCTTTCAGGAGCTTTCCATCGGCGGCCTTCGTCTGGCTCAAGTACCTGGCGATCGCTCCGTCATAGGTGCTGGTGCGCTCGAAGGCCTTTGCCGAAAGGGCCAGCCTTGTTTCGAGACTGACGCCGCCTATCTTCTCCATCTCGTCCTTGACGGCGTCGTAGTCCTTGGGGTCGACCAGAACGACCACGGACTCGAAGTTTTTCGCCGCCGAGCGAACCATCGAAGGGCCGCCGATGTCTATGTTCTCGACCACGTCTTCCACCGCGGCCCCCAGTTTTCCGCTCACCTGCTCGAAGGGATAGAAATTAACGAGGACCAAGTCAATGGCCCCGCCGCCGAGCCGTTCGAGGTCGCGAAGGTGTTCCGGGTTGCGCTTCGCGAGGATGCCGCCGTGGACCCTCGGGTGGAGCGTCTTCACCCTGCCCTCCATGACCTCCGGCGAGCCGGTGTACTCGCTCACGTCCTTAACCTTGACTCCTCCATCCCTCAAGGCCTTCGCCGTGCCCCCGGTTGAGAGTATCTCAACGCCTTTGGACGCAAGAAACTGGACGAAGGGCAGAAGCCCATCCTTTCGGGAAACGGAAACGAGAGCGCGCCGGATAACTACGTTGCCCATGGACCTTCTCCTGAAAAGCTACTTGTTCTTAGGTTCTGGCTTGTAGAAGGGCGTCGCCGAAACGTCGCCGTCCATCTCCTTCCAGATGTAAAACCACATCTTGGCGGCGTCCGAGACGGCGTGGGAGGCGATCGTTTCGACAACGGCGAAGGCGTTGGACCTGTCGTCGAAAGTCTGGGACGAAACCGCCTTGCCCGCCGGGTAATAGCAGAAGAGCAGGGCGTCGCGGTAGCGCTGCTCCCCTTTGAATCGCTGCTGGAAGTAGACGTCGGCATCGCCCGACATCTCCGGGTTGTCATAACCGTCGAAGACGACCGGCATCTTGGGAAGCTTTCGCTCCATGTACGAGGAGTAATCGTCCCTGATTGCCACGATTCTTGGGTCGGACGAATCCCTCAGCGGGTCGTTCAGGAGGAATGCGAGCGCTGCGACGCGCCCGAAGCGGTACGAAACCTCCTCGAAAGGCGCCTGGCCCTTGGCCAGCTCCGCCATTTTGACGATCTCCTCCTGGAGCGCGCTGACGAGCACCGGCCCGGGCTGGCGCCCTTCCTTGTCAACGGTATCCTTCACTCCCTGGTCAACATACTTCTGGTAAGAGGACAACACGCCCCTGAGCGACGCCGGAGCCAGCTTCAGCGTCGAGGAGGTCATCTTGGCCAGCACCACGGGCCCGTACGCTCCAGCCGGGACGGAGGCGAAGAAGAGCGCCACCGCCCCGGCCAGAAACGTCGTCAGGCCATGTTGCGAATGATTTCGTCGCCGAATTCGGAGCACTTCAGCTCCTTAACGTCTTTCGCTCCCTCGGCTTTCATCAGCCGGGCGAAGTCGTAGGTGACTTTGTGGCTGGCGATGGAACGCTCCAGCCCCTTCAAGATCAGGTCGGCCGCCTCGTTCCAGCCCATGAAGCGGAACATCATTTCGCCGGAGAGTATGACCGAGCCGGGGTTGACCTTGTCCAAATTGGCGTACTTCGGCGCGGTGCCGTGGGTCGCCTCGAATATGGCGTGGCCCGTGACGTAGTTGATGTTGCCGCCTGGGGCGATGCCGATGCCGCCGACCTGCGCGGCCAGAGCGTCGGAGAGATAATCGCCGTTCAGGTTCAGCGTCGCGATGACGTCGAACTCGTCGGCCCTGGTGATCGTCTGCTGAAGGGTTATGTCGGCGATCGTGTCCTTCATCAGGAGCTTCTTCTTCCACTTGCCGTCGCCGTGGGTGGGCCAGAGCTTCAGCGTGCTCTCGATCTCCTTGATGATCTCCGCCTTCTTGTCGGGGGCGAACATGTCAAAACCGGGCTCGATCATCTTGGCGTTTTCCTCGTTGCCCAGCGACGGGTTCTGCTCCTTGTTGCCGAGGATCCACGATTCGCGCTGAGTCACCGTCTCGTTCCTGAACTCGGTCGCGGCCACCTGGTAGCCCCAATCCTTGAAGGCGCCCTCGGTGAACTTCATGATGTTGCCCTTGTGGGTGAAGTTCACGCTCTTGCGGTTGTTCTTCAAGGCGTACTGAATCGCGGCGCGGCAGAGGCGCTTGCTGCCGTCCTCCGAAACCGCCTTGATGCCTATGCCGGAAGATTCGGGGAACCTGATCTTCTTGACGCCCATCTCCTTCATCAGGAACTCGATGACCTTCTTCACCTCCGGGCTGTAGGCTTTCCACTCGATGCCGGCGTAGATGTCCTCGGTGTTCTCCCTGAAGATCACCATGTCAACTTTTTCAGGCGCCTTGACGGGGCTCGGCACGCCAGAAAAATATTTCACCGGCCTCAAGCAGACGTAAAGGTCGAGAATCTGCCTCAGCGCGACGTTGAGCGAGCGGATGCCGCCGCCGATCGGCGTCGTCAGAGGTCCCTTGATGCCGACGAGGTAAGTCTTGAAGGCCTCGACGGTGTCGTCGGGAAGCCACTCGCCGAATTTGTGGAAGGCCTTCTCTCCGGCGTAAACCTCCATCCAGGCTATCTTTTTCTTGCCCTTGTAGGCCTTTTCGACGGCCGCGTCGAGGACGCGCCGCGAAGCCCTCCAGATGTCGGGGCCGGTGCCGTCTCCTTCTATGAAGGGAAGAATGGGGTGATCCGGTACGTTCAAGACCCCGTCTTTCATCGTAACCGGGGCGCCCTCTTTCGGTACGACAACGTTTTTGAAAGCCGCCACTTTAGCCTCCTAACGATTTGCGCTTGCTTCACTGGCGCCCGGGCCTTCATGACTTAACACGCCGGCCTTAAGCGCCACGCCTTTTCGAGAAGGGAGTATAGCCCACACCGCCCGGAGGGTCAAACAGCCGGCCGGCCGGTGGTGTTCCTCCAAGCCACGGCCTTCGCCACTTGCCCCGAAGCCTTCAATCGTTTCGTTCCGCTGCTGGCTTCGGGCGGCTGGCGTCATTATAATGTCCGCCTGGAGGACGGTTCATGGCCCAAACAATCGTCGAGAAAATACTTTCGGCTCATGCGGGAGCCGAGGCCAAGGCGGGCGAGATCGTTGACATCTTTCTCGACACGCGCGCGGCGAGGGACTTCGGCGGCGCGAACGTAGTGAAGAACCTCGTGGACCACTGCCTCGAAGTGGCCGACCCGTCGCGCACCGCCTTCACATTCGATTGCAATCCGGCCGGCTCGGACCAGCTCTACGCCGCCAACCAGCAGAAGTGCCGCCTCTTCGCCCGCGAACGCGGGATCAAGGTCTACGATATTGATCAGGGCATAGGCACTCACGTCGCGATCGAAAAAGGACTGGCGTGGCCTGGCTCCACCTTCGTCTCAACCGACTCTCACGCCAACATTCTCGGCGCGATCGGCGCTTTTGGCCAGGGGCTCGGCGACGTGGACATGGCGGCGGCATGGGCATACGGGAAGGTCTGGTTCAAGGTGCCCGAAACCGTAAGGATCGAGCTTCGTGGCATTCCCTCCGAAGAGGCGTCGCCGAAGGATGTCGCTCTTCGCCTCCTCCGCCACTTCGGAGCAAACGGCCTATTGGGTCGCGCGGCCGAGATCTACGGCGAGTACGCTGAAACGCTCGGCCTGTCTGGAAGAATTACAATCTCGTCGCTCGCCACGGAGATGGGGGCGATCATCATCTTCTTTCCGCCGAGCGATGAAGTCGTGGCCCACTGCAGGAAGACGGCCGACAGGAACGATTGGGAGCCGGTCTTCGCCGGCGAAGGAGCGCGCTACGCCAGGACCGAGACAATAGACATCGAAGGCCTCGGCCCGATGATATCCCGTCCCGGCCACCCGGAAGATGCCGT
>DAHXMK010000221.1 GCA_027365515.1 Candidatus Aminicenantota bacterium | reverse complement strand
ATGTAAGGAAGACCTCCTCCACGTTGTTCAGCGCGTCGGCCGTTCCGCCCGTCACGCTCTGCCCGCCCGAGAAAACGTTGCCCTTGTAAAGGGTGGTTCCGTTGGGCGCCACAACCTCAAGGTCGAGGTTGTTGACCAGCGTGACCGCCGCCGCCGTCGAGGCTTCGGGGTCGGTCCAGACGAGGGTGACCTTCAGCGGCTGCCCCGAGGCGACCTGGAGGAGGAACTCCTCCTGCTGGCCGGTTATAAGACCCGCGGCGTTGGGGCGGTCCCAGACCCTCAGTCGCCGCGCGTTCCGGCTGGGGGTGGAGAAGAAGCAGGCGGTGTCGAGGCAGATGCGCCCGAAGCCCTGGTTGTTGTCCGGGGTGAGGGAATTCAGCATCGTCGCTTGCGTCGTGAGGGAATATTGCACCGCGCCGTTGATCATGGCCGCCTTGAGAAGCGCGGCGCTCGGGCTCACGGCGTCGGCTGGGGTCTTCGCGCCAGTGGGATAGAAGCCGTCGGTGAAATACTGGCGCATAAGTGTCGCTCCTCCCGCAGCCGTTGGCGTCGCCATTGAGGTGCCGCTGATTTGCTGCGTCGAACAGTTATTACTGGTATGGCTGCTATCGCCCAAGGCTGAATTGACATCGGACCCTGGCGCGCAGACATCGGGCTTTCTTCGTCCATCGTTTGTGGGGCCTGGAAGCGAGTAACTCGCTATCGAATTGGCACCAGACGAGCCGTTAGTCGTCGCTCCGACAGAAACACAGTCCTTCGCGGCGGCAGGTGAACCAACTATGGTTGCCCCCTGCTCCACGTTGCCGTTCGCGAAGAAGAATTGAAAATCCTCGTGGTTATATATGAACCTGTCAACCAGCTGGCAGTCGCTCGTGTAGGCTCCTTCACCATGGCTTCCCCAGGAATCGCTGTGAATTCTTGCACCAGCATTGTAGGCCTGTTGAAATATCAGGTAGTTGTCGTTGCTAAGCCCGGCCAACGTGCTGCTTGTCTCGTCCCCGCAGTCTTGGAAAATCAATTTGGCGTTGGGGGCCATTCCGTCGCCGTTGTCATGGCCTCCCGAAGTGGGCGTTGACAGCATGGCGTAGTTGTCACCCAGGACCGTACACGACGTGTGGGTCCCGTGATATTCATAGCCGCTCCCGTCATAGACGGTCGCGCCTGGCAGTTGATAATAGGCGATAACCTTTTTCGTTGTGTCTATCGTTCCTACTCCAGGCAAAGCCGGAGACTGAGCGTCGGTTACCGCCGATGACGAGTTGGAGTACCTGAAGTAGCACATGTCGTCGTCGCACCCCGTATCGCAGACGGCCGGCGTCTGGCCGGTGCCGGTGATGCAATGGTTCCATAGGGTGGCCGACAGCGAGTAAGTCGTCTTGTCCGCCGTGTCGTAGTTCTGGATGACCCAGACCGAGTTGTCGTTCATCACGTGGGGCAGGAACCAGGGGGCGATCCATTCGATTGCCGGCTCTTGCGCGGCCGCGTCAACGAAGGGGTGCATGTGGCCTTCGGGAACGAATATCCTCAAGATAGAACCCGTCGCCATCTCGCCCTGGAGCGAGGCGAAGCCAACCTGCGGGTCAATTGATTGCAGCGCGCCAAGAAGCGTCATGGCGTTTTCGCCCGCGAATAGGTGGACGTCCAGAAGAACGCCGGTCGTCCACCCCTTTTGCATGAGCATCGGGTCAATCTTGTAGTCGGCGCGGTATATGCCCTGCCACCTGAAGAGCGGCGACGCTTCGAGCCTTTTCAGCATCTCTCCGCCCGCTCTCACTACGTAGGCGTGGCTGGGGATGTAATCGAGGAAGCGAACGCCGGAGCGCTCAAGCGCTGCCTTCTCTTCGCTTGAAGGATCGTCCCAGAACTGGACGAGAAGATAGTCGCTCCTCTTTTCGGGTGTGGCCATGAGCCCTTTGAGCTTGGGCTCATGTTCCCTCAGCGGATCGAAGAGGCCATTGCGCAGAAGGATTGACGTTCCCTCTTCGAGCCGGGCGTCAATTTCCGCCTGGGCCGGCATCAGGGCCGATGCCGCCTCAGCCACGCCCGGCGGCGGAACTTGGGCTGCTTGATGGAGGTATGGAGTCGGTTCGTTTGCCAGCGCCGCCAAGGCCGTCAGCAAAATCGCAAAGGAGAAAACTATCAACCGTTTATTCACTTCACTCTCCTGCGCTATGAATTATACCTGCGAGCCGCCTGGCGCGCAAAAAGTCAGCTGGCGGATTTTTGCTGTACAATGTCCGTGGAGGCGCTGATGGAACACGAACTGTGTCGCGGAAGGCAGTCGGGGCTCGCCGCTTTCGCCGTGCGTTGCGACGGCAGGACCGGCCACGAGCACGCGCAAAGCCACCCGTCGCACCGGACATTCTTCCAGCAGGACCGCGACCGCGTTCTGCACTCGGAGGCCTTCAGGCGGCTCGGCTACAAGACGCAGGTCTTCGTCGTCCACGAGGGCGACTTCTACCGCACGAGGCTGACTCACAGCCTGGAGGTGGCGCAGATCGCGAGGAGCATCGCCTGCGCGCTGGGCGTTGACGAGGACCTCTGCGAGGCGGTCGCCTACGCCCACGACCTCGGCCACCCGCCGTTCGGCCACCGAGGCGAGGAGGCTCTCGACCAGCTCTTCGGCGACGCGCTCGAATCCCGCGGAGTGAGGAGGCCCGAGGGCGGCCGCGCTTTCGAGCAAAACTTTCAG
>DAHXMK010000216.1 GCA_027365515.1 Candidatus Aminicenantota bacterium | reverse complement strand
ACGGCGGCATAGCCTTCGGCCTCGACAGGCTGGCAATGCTGCTTCTGGGGTGCGAGTCAATCAGGGACGTCATCCCTTTTCCAAAGACCACCTCCGGCCTCTGCCTGATGACCCAAAGCCCCTCGGAAGTGGAACCCAAGCAGCTTGACGAGCTGTCAGTCCAGATAAAAAGGCCCCAGGCGAAAGAATAAAATGATGGGAGGCCATCGAGCCTCCCATCCGTTCCTCAAGCTTTTGTGTGCCTTGCCTTGCTAATCCACTTCGGTGTATTTTCCGTCAACCACCTGCCACATGGTGTAGGGGTTTTCGTTGGGGTCTCCCCTGTCGTCAAATTTCAAGGGGCCAAAAAGGGTGTCAAATGTGAGCCTGTGGAGCGCGTCGCGCAGCGTCACGGAACTTGGCGGATAGACCGCCTGGGCGTACGCCTTCAGGCCGACTTGGACGGCCGTGTAGCCGTAAACGGCGAAGGGGCCGGCGTCTCCGAACTTCTCCTTGTAGGCAGGCAGCCACTCCCGGTAAGCCGGGCGCCCGCTCAAGTCGTGAGCGAACGTCGCCATGGCTCCTTCGGCCGCCTGCTTCCCAGCCTTCTCGATGAACTCGTCGCCGAAGCATCCGTCGCCCGCCATGAAGCCGCACGGCGCTCCGGCGTCGCGGACCGCCCTCAGCAACGCGGCGCCATCCGTCTCCAGCCCGCCGAAGTAGATCATCTGCGGAGGGGCGGCCTTGAGTTTAACTACCAGCGCGCTGAAATCTGTTTGGCCCCTCGCTATGGTCTCGTAGGATGTGACCGTGCCGCTGGACAGGAAGTCCAAGTTCGTCTTAAACTCCCTCGCCAGCCCGCAGCCGTAGTTGCTGCCGTCGCTTATGACCACCACCTTATGGCCAGGAAGGTGGTTGACGAACCAGACCGCCGCCACTTTCCCCTGCTGATCGTCCCGCCCGCAGACCCTGAAAACGTAGGGATTGCCAGCGCAGGTGAGAGCCGGCGAGGTTGACGCGGGGGAAATCATCACGACCCTGTGCACCAGGTAGACGGCCGCGGCCCGGTGGGAACATCCGGAATCAACGTGGCCCGCGACGAAGGCGACGCCCTTGCCGCAAAGTTCGGTGGCGGCCCGCTCCGCTTCGTCGGGCAGGTCCTTGTCGTCCACGGCGATTATTGTCACCCGCTTGCCCCTGACTCCCCCGGCGGCGTTGCACTGGTCCGCGGCGAGCTGCGCGCCGTTCAGGATCGCCCTGCCGGTCTTCGCTTCCGGGCCCGAGAGGGGAGCGGCCACTCCAACACGGACCTCGCGTCCCGCCGAGCAGCCGAGACAAAACCCCGCAGCCAGCGCCAATACCGACGAGAACCAAATTCGCGCTCTCATGGTTCTCCCCTCCTTTCTCGCGCAAGTGCGCCACGGTAATAATGTAGCTCCTTTGCTGGAAAGCGTCCACTGGAATGAAACTTTTCAGGAGAAATTGCCGTAGGGGAATTGTTCCGGGAGGTTCCTCCCCCGCGCATAAGGAGAAAACATGAGAGCGATGGAGATTAACTGGAGATTGCTCGGCCGCGCCACCTTGCCCGCCTTGGCCGTCGCCGCCCTTTTGGCCGGAGCCCCGGCGAAGGCCGACGAGGGAATGTGGACCTACGACCACGTTCCCATGAAACAGTTGAAAGCCGAGTACGGGTTCGTGCCCACCCAGGCATGGCTTGACCACCTGCGCCTCAGCTCGGTTGACATTTACGCCAGCGCGAGCTTCGTCTCAAAAGACGGCTTGATTCTCACCAACCATCACGTCGCGCTCGGCGCGGCTCAGCGCCTCTCGACTCCCGAGCACAACTACGTCCGCGACGGCTTCGTTGCGGGGAGCATGGACAAGGAACTGCCGATTCCGGGAATGACCATCCAGGTGCTCGATTCTATCGAGGACGTGACCGGGCAGGTCGAGGGCGGCGTCAAGCCCGGCGCTTCTCCGGCGGAGGCCAGAAAGCAGAAAGAAGAGCGGACGACCTCAATAGAGAGCGAATGTCTCAAGAAAACGGGCTTGAAGGGGCAGGTGGTGACGCTTTACGGGGGGGCGAAGTACGCCCTGTACCGTTACAAGGAGTACAGCGACATCCGGCTGGTATTCATTCCCGAGCTGCAAGCCGCCTTCTTTGGCGGCGATGACGACAATTTCACTTATCCGCGCTACGACCTGGACATGGCGATGCTCAGGGCCTATGAAAACGGCAAGCCGGCCCACGTGGAGAATTACCTCAAGGTCAACCCGGAGGGAGCCAAGGAGGGGGACCTCGTCTTCGTCTCCGGTCATCCGGGAAGAACGGACAGGCTCCAGACGCTCGCCATGCTCGAATACGACAGGGACGTCTCGATGGTCTTCCGGCTTGAGCGGATGAAAGAGATGAGATCCCTCTTGAAGGCATACAGCGCGAAAGGGCCCGAGGAGGCGAGGCGCGCCAGGACCATCCTTTACTTCCTGGAAAACAGCCTTAAGTCAACCGAGGGCGAACTCCGCGGCCTCAAAGACCCGGAGCTGATGGCCAAGAAGCGGTCGCAGGAAGAAGCCCTTCGAGCCGCCGTTGATAAAGACCCGGGCCTTGCAAAAGAATACGGCGGCGCTTGGAAGGACGTCGAGACGGCCATATCCTGGGCCCGCGGCCACGAAAAGGATCTGCACTACAAGATGGACGTCGGCATGGGAGGCAGGGGGCTTCTCGGCGGCGCCCTTCAAATCGTCAGATACTCCGAGGAGATATCAAAGCCGGACCAGGAGAGGCTCGAAGGGTTCCACGACGCCGAATTGCCAGACCTCATCCGCCGCATCGAGGCGCCGTCGCCGGTTTACAAGGACCTCGAAGAGGTAATGATGGCCAACGGTTTTGAGGATATGGTCAAGGGGCTGGGGCCAGATGACCCGTTCGTCAAAACCGTCCTTGACGGACAGCAGCCCGATGCACTGGCGAAGAGCATTCTCACCGGAACGAGGCTGGATGACCCGGCATACAGGAAAAAGCTTTTGGAGAACAAGGGAAAGGCCGTGGCTAAGTGTGACGACCCGATGATCGCCCTCGCCAGGAGGATTGATCCGGTGCTGCGCGAGACGCGCAAAGCCTACCGCGACCACGTCGAAGCCGTCGAGGAGGCGGCTCTCACGAAGGTGGCGAAGGCGGGCTTCGCGGTTTACGGAACGGACACCTATCCCGATGCGACCGGAACCTTGAGGCTTGCCTTCGGCAAGGTGGCCGGATATCCTCAAGGCACGACCCTCGTGCCTCCGTTCACCACTTTCTACGGCCTCTTTGACCGCGCATACGGATTTGGAAACAGGGGGGACTTTTCCATCCCGCCGCGCACGGCGGCCCGCCAGGCCGACATTGACTTGAAGACCCCGCTGAACTTCGTCTGCACGGCTGACATCACCGGCGGCAATTCAGGGAGCCCCGTCGTTGACCGCGAAGGACGGCTCGTCGGCCTCGTCTTCGACGGAAACGCGCAGAGCCATCCAAATACTTTCGTCTATGACGAATACCAAGCCAGGTGCGTCGCCGTTGACGTGCGGGCGATTCTTGAGGCGCTGAGAAAAATATACGGCGCCGGCAATCTGGCCGACGAGATGGTGGATTCCGCCCACTGATTTCACTTTGATCCTTGCTCAATGAGGGGGCGCCAAGCGCCCCCTTTTTTCTGCCCTTATCGAAATCGTTGACAGGCTGGCTTCGCCGCATCACACTATAACTGCCGCGCCATTTGAGGCGCAATGGAGGTGCGCTTTGACTACCCGCAATATCGTCCTTTCCGCCCTGGCCGCAACTTGCATTACGCTTTCGTCCTTTTCCGCCGGACCCGCCCCTCAGGCGCCTGCCGCCAGCGGCAAGTCCTGCCCGGTCGTGGCGGTTCTGGACATGAACAAAATTTTCCAAGAGTCGAAATTGGCGCAGCAGCTTCAATCCAGGCTCAAAGGGCTTGACGACTCCATTAAGCAACAGCTTGGGCCCATGGTGGACGCCTATCAAAAGCGGCAGAGTGATTTTGACACGGCCAAGGATAAGCTTTCTCCGGACGAGAAGAGCAAAGAGGAGGCGGCTCTAACGGAGATGCAACAGCAGCTCTCCACCGCCCAGCAACAGGCGCAGCAGGCATTCAACCAGCAGCGCGACGCGCTAGCCAAGCAAATGCGAGAACAGCTCATGCCGGCGGTCGAGGCGGCCGCGAAGGAAAAGGGCTGGGACATAGTCCTGGCCAAGACCGGCGCGGACGTGATATGGGCCTCTGATTCCTTCGACGGCAGCGATGCCGTGATCGCCAAGCTGAATGCGGCGGCGCCTCCGCCGCCTCCATCTCCGCCGCCCGCCACGAAAGGGTGACCGGGAAAGCGAGACGCTGAGACGGGGAAGGAGAAGGCCGGCGTCGCCGGGCAAACAAGGTGGGCGGAAAGCCGAATTTTTCGGCCCAATGGCCCCTTTTCCTACGGCGCTTGACAAAAGGACCGCGTTTTGATAGTATGCAATCGCACACCTCAACAAATGGTTTGTTGAAGTGGAGTGAAGAACAAGGAGTGTCAAGTGGTAAACGGTATTGTAAAGTGGTTTGACGAGAAAAAGGGCTACGGTTTCATCACGGTCGAGGGCGGCAAGGACGCTTTCGTCCATCACAGCAACATCGAGGGCACTGGCTTCAAGACCCTCTCCGAGGGACAGAAGGTCACCCTCGAGGTTACCCAGGGCGCCAAGGGCCCCCAGGCGGAGCAGGTCCGCGTGGTAAAGGACTGACCGCCGTTTAGAGGCGATCGCTTGGAAAAGGGGCCGAAAGGCCCCTTTTTTTATTCCGCCGAGACACTTCCTCCGTTTTGTTGTAAACTATAAAAGTCGGTGAAACATCGCGCCCTTGAAGGCGGGGACTTTTGGTCACGCATTTTCCCATAGGAGCAGCCATGGTCCATCCAGGAGCCTACCGCGGCAACAAGCGGCAAAAGGAGCTGAAGCGCCTCCAGAAGCAGGAGGAGAAGCGCCAGAAGCGCCTCCAAAAAAAGACCGGCGGGCTTGAAGAGCCTGGCGTCTCCCCGGATGAAATGGCCCCCCCACCCGACGCATCGGACGCGGGGACGCCAGCCACCGAAGTCGCTGATGAGGAGGACGGCCAGAAGCCCGAATAGTCCTGGCCTGGAGGTTTCTCTTTTCTGATCCGCCGCAAATTTCTCGAGGAGCGGGGATGGGGCAGATCATGAAGCGTTGGGGCAGCGGGTGGGCCTTCTTCGGCCTCTTTGTGGCTCTGGCCATTGGCACCCTGGCCATATTCGGTGCCTACTACCGCGCCACGTCCGAGAGAAGAATAAGCAACGGAAGGCAGGAACTCGCCGCCGTCGCCAATATCACCGCCGGCTTCCTGGCCAGATGGCGCGCGGATAGGATCGCGGACGCCCAGGCGATGCTTGCCGATCCCGATACCAACCGGCGGCTGGCTGAGGTGATCAGGGGCTCGGCGACCGAACGCGAAAAGGCCAGCGTCCATGTTTGGCTCGACAGTGCCAGCCGCCTTTATGAATTTAAGAGCGCTACGCTGACCGACTCACAGGGGAACCCAGTGGTCGGGGTGGGCCAAGAAGGCGAAGTCACCGGCGAGCCGGCAAAAAAGCGAGTCGCCGCCGCCATAGCTTCAGGGGAGCCGATTCTCTCCGACCTCCATTTCAACAAGACGGTGGACTTCATCCACCTCGACCTTGTAGTCCCAATCAAACTGCCGGCCGGAGAGCCGGCGAACGGCGAAGGGGCGGTCCTTTTCAGGATTGATCCAGAGCGCTCGCTCTACCGCGAGCTTCAGATTTGGCCCGGCGCGGGCCTCAGCGCCGAACGCTTCATAGCGAGGAAAGATGGGGGCAGCGTCACCTACCTCAGCCCCCTGAAATTCAAAGAGGGAGCCCCACTGAAGTTTTCAGTGCTCTGCAAACCGGCCAACCTTCTTTTTCCGGAGACCGCAGGAAGCGAGGCCGAATCGCTTCAAGGGCTTGATTACAGGGGCGTCTTGGTTGTCGGAGCTGCACGAACTGTGCCCGACACGCAGTGGATAGTCGTGGCCCAAAAGGATATGTCGGAAGTAATGGCGCCGGTGAGGCATCTCGGGATGGCGCTTGGCGCCGGAGTGGTGCTTCTTATCCTTGCGACGGGCGGCGTGGGCTGGTCCCAATGGCGCTCCTACCGCCTGCAAAACCGGCTCGAGGAGGCGAAGGCGCTGGACCTTGAGAGGGAAAGGTTTCAGGGCCTGGCCGAATGCGCCCCGTTCGGCTTCGCCATCATCGAGCCCGACGGCGGCATAAGCTACATCAACCCTGCCTTTACGTTTCTATTCGGCTACACCCCCGAGGACGTTCCAACATTAAAGGCTTGGAGAGCAAAGGCCTACCCCGACGAAAGCTACAGAAGGATCGTCGGCGATTCATGGAAGAATGACGCACATTCCGCTCCCAAGGAGAGTTTGCTCAGCAGAGTTTTTGAGGTGGCGTGCAAGAACGGCGCAAAAAAGACCGTAAGATTCTACGCGACGATGCTGCCAACGAGCCAGATTCTCATGACACTGAACGACATTACGGAGCAGGCTGCTTCAAGAGCGAAGCTGCAAGCCAGCGAAGAACGCTTCCGGCGCTTTTTTGAAGACACCCCGGCTGTCTGTTACGTTGCTTCGGTTGAAGGAGAGCTTCTGGCATGCAACGCCGCTTACCGCGACCTTCTCGGCTTCGCCTCGGACAAGGAGGCTTTTGCGGCGCCCCCGGGGGCCCTTTTCTGTTCCAGCACCGAAAGAGACGCTTTGATTCAGGAGATGAAAAGGAGCGGCTGCCTGACCTTGATGGAGCGCTCGTATCAGAAGGCCGGGGGAGAGGAGATCACCGTCCTCGAGTCGCTCTCCCCCATTCCAGATGAGGCTGGAGAGATTCACGCGGTCGCCGGCTTCATGGTTGACATGACGAAGCGCAAGGAACTTGAAAAGCAGCTCAGGCAGGCTCAGCGGATGGAGTCCATAGGGCAACTGGCTGGCGGCGTCGCCCACGACTTCAACAACCTCCTGCAGGCCATCGTCGGTTCGACTGAAATACTTCAGAGGGGCTTGGGGGCGCAAAGCCCGTGGCAGCAGGAACTGGAGACGATACAGCGGACGAGCGGCAGGGCCGCCGCGCTGACCAAACAGCTTCTCGCTTTTTCTCGGCAGACCTTGATAACTCCGCAAGTCTGCGACCCCAACCCGCTTGTCGAGGACCTATTGCCGATCGTAAAGCGCCTCCTGCCGGAATCCATCCAGTTGGATTTCATCCCGGGCCAGGGGGCGGGGCTGGTTTTCGTGGACAAGACTCAGTTCGAGCAGGTGATCCTCAATCTCTGCGTGAACGCCAGGGACGCGATGCCTCAAGGCGGGGCTATAACGGTGGAAACGACGCAGGTCGTCGTGAACGGCTCCTACGTCGAGGCTCATCCTTGGGCGAAAAAAGGCAGGTACGTTCTTCTCACCGTGACAGACAGCGGCGTGGGGATGACACCCGAGGTGATGGCCCGCGCCTTCGAGCCGTTCTTTACAACCAAGAGTCCTGGGAAAGGGACGGGCCTCGGCCTCTCCACCGTTTACGGGATCGTCAAGCAGCATGGCGGCATGGTGAACCTATACAGCGAGCCGGGAAAAGGAACGGCCGTGAAACTGTACCTGCCGGTGGCCGAGCAGAGGGCCGTAGAAGTCGGCGCAAGGGTAATCGGCCCGGTGCGCGGAGGATCCGAAAAAATCCTCGTGGTTGAAGACGACCTCGAAGTGCTGCACGTGGTCACGGAGGTGTTGCGCTCGTTAGGCTACGAGGTGATTTCAGCGAGCGACGGGCGGGAAGCCCTCGATATCATCAGGGAGTCGCCGTTGGTACAGCTGGTCCTCTCCGACGTCGTAATGCCGCGCATGGGTGGAAGGGAGCTTATGGAGCAGGCGCGCCTTTTGAGGCCCGGCCTGCGCTTCCTGCTGACTTCTGGCTACTCCGAAAACGCCGTCCACCACGGGTTCGTCCTCGACCCGCGAATCAACTTCATATCCAAGCCGTACGGAATGGATTCGCTCGCGAGAAAAATCAGAGACGCGCTCGACGCCTGACCGCTTTACCGGCCGCTTCCCTCCTGCGATTCGGCCGGCGGAATTTCCTGTACGATCTCCTCGACCTGTTTTCTCGTCTTGGCGTCCAAGTCGCACTGGAGGGCGCGCTTATAGAGAGGCAGAGCCTTCTCGGGGGCGTCCGCCTGCACCAGGTAGCTCGCGAGCGTAAGGTAGTTCGGGGCATAGTTGGGATAGCGGTTCATGCCCTCCTGGTAGAGCGCGACGCCCTCCGGAATTTTCTTGAGAATCATATAGATGTTGGCCTCGTCGTAAAGGGTGGCGGGAGGGTCAATGGTAAAGAGCATCGCGCTCATGAAGTCCTTTTTGGCTTCGTCATCTTTGCCCTGCACAAGGCGCACGCGGCCTCGCAGAAGATAGGTGCGCGAGTTGGCCGTGCCCGAGGCTACGGCCCGTTCCAAGAGGGGAATGGCTTCCAAGGGCAGGTTCTCGTCCAGCAGATATGCCGACAGCGAGTTGGCCGCCTCGATGGATTGGGAGTCAATTTCCAGGGCCTTTCGGAAACACTGGGCCGCTTCGCCGGCTTTTTCAAGAGAGACAAGCGTGAGCCCTTTGGCGCTCCAAGCCTCTTCCATTCTGGGGGCGAGCTTGATCGCCTCGTCCAACGTCTTTAGCGCTAGATCGAATTGGCCCAGACGCCTCTCGGTTTCTCCGAGGTCGAACCTAGCAGAAGGATCGCCCTGATCCTTCGCCACGGCCTCGCCATAAAGCTGGGCCGCTTGAGCGAAATCTCCGGCCGTGCGCAGCTTTTGCGCGTGCCTCAGCATGGAGAGGACGTGAAGCTTCGTCTCCGGGTCCGGAAGATTTTTCGCTGAAAATTCTCCGCCTGGAACCGGCGCGTACCCCAATCCCCTCAGGCTCGAATCAACCGAGTCGGGCGCCTTGGCGTTTTCGATGTTGGGCAAGGCGGCGCGCAACCTTTCTGCTTCCGGAGGGGCGCTCTTCGCCAAATCATGAGTCTCCCCTGGATCGGCGCTCAAGTCGTACAAGTGATCGGCCGCTCCGCGTACCCATTTGTACCGGCCGTCGGTAATCCCGAAGAGTGGGAGCCACCGGTAGACGTCGAATGGAAGCATCGTTTCAAGGGGAAAGCTTCTTGCCGGAAGCTCCTTCGCCGAAAGGAGATCGCTTCCGTCGCATTTCTTCAACGGGTCCAGCCCGGCGAGAGCGGCGAGCGTGGGAGCAAGGTCGCAGAGCGAGCATGGCCTTTGATCCTTGGCGGCTGAGACGTTTGGGCCGGCGAACAACATCAGGGCGTGGACGGTCGGCTGGTAGAGAAGCACGCCGTGCGTCTCCTCGCCGTGTTCCCCGAGCGCTTCGCCGTGGTCAGATGCTACAGCGACGATCGCCCCCTTGGGCAATGCTGCGAGCAGGCGGGCCACCTCCGAATCCAGGTAAGCTACCGCGTGGTCGTAGGCGCTTTGGCCTCGCCCTGAAAAGGCCGGCGGGGAAACGTAAGGCTCATGGACATCGAAGTAATGCACCCATAGAAAGAGCGGCCGTTGGTCCTTGGCCTCTACCGCCTCAAGAGCCCGGTCGGTCACTTGCCCTCCTGGGCGGAAATGCGAAGGGCCGACCGAATCATCGTAGTAATCAAAGCCCCTGGCAAGTCCATACCTCGAAGCGAGCACGGAAGACGCGACCACTGCTTGCGTCCTGTAACCGGCAGCGGAGAAAAGCTCGGCCAACGTTGCGACATTCGGAGAGAGCCTGCCGATGCCGTTGTCGCGCAATCCCGTGTGATCGGGGAAAGAGCCTGTCATTATCGAGGCGTGCGCCGGGAGAGTCAATGGAGCCGGGGTGAAGCAGTCGGTTTGAACCCTGCCTCTGGCCGCCAACGCGTTTAGGGCGGGAGCAAGGGAGGGGTCTCCCCCAAAAGCGGCAAGCTTGTCCGCCCTGAAAGTGTCGAGCGTTATGAGGACCACAACCGGTTTCTGCGCGAAAATGGAGAGTGAACCCATGAGAAAAAGCGCGGCGAGCGGGGTCTTCAGGCGCATCTGCAACCTCCCATTAAAGTATAGCAGGAGAAGCGCGCGGAGCGAATGGCCGAGGAGCGTGCCACCCTGCATGCTTCTATTGTCCGGGCTTCTCCTTTGGAGGAATGGGGGCGCCGCATTTCTTGCAGGCCACGGCTTCTTTAGCTTTTTCCTTGGGGAGGATCCACCGGCGACCGCATTTCGGGCAGATCCGAGACAGTGATCTGGACACGGTATGGGCCATGGCCCACATCACGATTGGATTCATACAGATCTCCGCGCGATGGTCCCGCCCGCGAATGGCTCCAGCCTAACATCGGGAAGATGGTCTCGCACCCCATCTTCTTTCCAAAACGCCGGATTGAGCGGGAGCGTCACAACCTGAAAGGCGAGACATGCCCCCATGAGATAGCTGAAACCAGCCATGATTCCAGCGGACGACAACACGTATGCCGGTTGTTGTTTCATTCGGTTTCCTTATTCAAGATGCTCTTTATGTGCCTAGCCGGCCGCAAGTCAATCTTATACCCCGGTCTTGTGCGGCAGCAGCGTGATCACATCTCATGGCGCAACTCTATTCTTGTTGCCCAGCCTTGTCAACGGCGGGCGGGAGCTTGAACCCCAAGGAGATGAAGAACGGGTATTACTTGACAGGCGTGGCGGTAAGCCGCTAAAATATCTTTCCAGGTTGGGGAGTAGTTCAATGGTGGAACGCCTGGCTCTGGACCAGGATGTTGGGGGTTCGAGTCCTCCCTCCCCAGCCAAGAACGTGGCCCGTTCGTTCAGCGGTTAGGACACCGGCCTCTCACGTCGGTAACAGGGGTTCGATTCCCCTACGGGCTACCAAACCCAGAAAAGGGGAGCTACGGCTCCCCTTTTTCGTTTTAGGCCGCTTTCAAGTTTCCAAAGGGGAATCGAAGGGCGGAAGGCGGCGTAGCCGTGCCGGGAAGACGCGAGCGAAGAGCGAGCGTCCGCACCGTTGCACGGCGAGCCGAGAGACCCGCCCCGGGAACGCTACGGATGCGCGCAACGCAGCGCCGAGACCCGCGAGGCGCGAGGCTGCCGCAACCGTTGCGTTCGATTCCCCTACGGGCTACCAAACCCAGAAAAGGGGAGCTACGGCTCCCCTTTTCATTTGTCACCTCATTGACGAAACAATGACAAGACCAGCCGAAAATGATGATCCGGCTTTCCTGGACATTCATTAGTTCTGGCTTGATTGCGGGCTCTTCTCCATCAGGACCACGGCCGAACTGTCGCCCAGGGAGAACCCTTCCTTGACCGTGCCCGTAACGGTCAGGCTAGTTCCCTTCTTAGGTAGCATTCTATCGGTAACAACTCTGATCTGGCCAGAGCCGTCATCCAGGGTGAAAGACTTGTAGACAAACAGGTTGGTCGCTTCTGTGACGGTACCACTGATCGTAACCTGTTTGCCTTCGTAATCCCTCGGGTTGTCGAGGATGCTCTTTATCCTCGTGCTGAAGAGGCGGTCACAGCCAGCCCCGGCGAGAAGCACGGCGAACAAAAGAACCAGCATCATGGTGCGCTTTTGCATCGAAGCCTCCAGGCCGCTAGGGCCGTTTGAGAAAACGTCGTGAAGTGAAATCGCGTCGTGGCGCAACCTCCCTTATAGATCATAGTACAACTCGATCTCATACGGGTGTGGCCGGTTGCGCACCTCCCTGTCCTCGGCACGCTTTTTGGAGACCCATCGCTCTATGAGGTCTTCGGAAAAGACGCCCCCTTCTAGAAGAAACTGGTGATCCTGTTCGAGAGCGTCCATGGCGTCGTCGAGAGAGGTGGGCAGCCCCTTAATAGCCCCTCTCTTTTCCTCCGGCCAGGAGAAGATGTCCTCGTCAACCGGGCCGAAGCCGAGCGCGGACGGATCAATCTGTTTCTTGATCCCGTCAATGCCCGCCATCAATTGGGCGGCCATCGCGAGGTAGGTGTTGGAGGTGGCGTCGGGCGGACGGAACTCGATTCTGGCATCCTCCGGCCTGTTGGCGTACTTGGGGATTCGTATCGCCGCGCTCCTGTTGCCCAACGAGAATATGGCGCTGACTGGGGCCTCAAACCCCGGTATCAGCCGGCGGTAGGAATTGGTGCTCGGGTTGGTGAATCCCATGACCGCTCCTCCATGATGGAGAAGCCCTCCCACATACCACCGTGCCAACTGGGACAGCGCCCCGTAGCCCTCGGCGTCGTAAAAGGCGTTCTTGCCTTCCGTTTCCAAACGCTGGTGAAAATGAAGCCCTGAGCCGGCTTCGCCATAAAGCGGCTTTGGCATGAAGGTGGCGGTCATTTTCTCGCGGGAAGCGGCCATGCGCGCTATGTATTTGATCAGGAAGGCGGCGTCCGCCGCTTTCAACAGCGGCAGCATCGGCGTCTCGATCTCGCACTGCCCAGGTCCGCCGACTTCGTGGTGGTGGTACTTAACCTCGACTCCGACATCACCAAGCATCATACAGATCTTGGTGCGGAGATTGTAAAGCCTGTCTTTCGGCGGTATGGCGTGATAGCCGCCGTGAAGCGGTATGGTGTACCCGGAGCCGAGTTGCGGGCTGTTCCATCCGCCTTCCGAGGACTCGACCCTGTAGGAAGCCGCGTTGACGCCGTTCTCGCAGGCTACCCCGTCGAAGAGATAGAACTCGAACTCCGGCCCCCAGAAGCTCTGGCCGGCTACCGCGCTCTTTTTGAGATAGGCCTCCGCCTGCTGGGCTATCGCTCGCGGATCGTATCTGAACGGCTGGCGAGTGTCGGCCTCGAGGGTTTTGCAGATAAAGCTTACGGTAGGCACATCCCAGAACGGGTCGAGGAAGGCCGACTTGAGATCGGGCACCAACACCATGTCGCCACCGGAAACCGGCTTGAAGCCGACGCTCGACCCATCGAAACCGACTCCCTTCTCCATCAAGGCGGGGGTGAATTGCTTCGAGGGAAGAGTTAGGTGGTGCCACCGCCCCCAGAGGTCGCTGAACTTCAGGTCGAGCATGGCCATCCCGCGCTCGCGTATGTAAACCTCGGCTTCGTCGAAAGTCTGGAACATCTGCGGCCTCCTGCAATATCCGGCCGGGGCCGGGTACTCCCGCTCTAGGCACCTTAGTATGCCACGGATAATGGATTCATGCAGAGAGAGTAGCGCAGCTCGTACAAAAGATTTATCCTAGTGGCATGGGGGATTTTCTCTGGATAGATCCCGGTTGCGAGCCAGCCCTTGCCAAAACGGTCGCGCTCCTCGACGTCAGGCAGGCATATCAAGCCTTGAATCGCAGCGTTTTTCCTGGCCGGGGGACCACGGGGCGCATTGATATAG
>DAHXMK010000213.1 GCA_027365515.1 Candidatus Aminicenantota bacterium | reverse complement strand
GGCCGGCGGCGCTTCCAGCCCCGCCGCGCCTCCTCGATCCGGATGCTTGGATCCGCGCCGAGGTAGAACGGCTGCTTGCCTCGGCGGGTGATGCCACGGCCCGGTATGCCGCTCTCTCAAAGGTTTTGCGCGACTACCTTGAAATCAAGACCGGCCTCCCATTCCCGGACTGGACCACCTCCGAGGCAAAGCGCGCGGCCGGCGAAATGCCGCGCTTCAGCGGCGACCCCGGCCTTGCTGTCGGATGGGTCCTCTCTCTCTGCGACCAGGCTAAGTTCGCCAAGTACATTCCGGCAAAGGAAGAAGAAGCCTCTCTTCGGCCGAAAATCGCCGCCATAATCGAAGCGGCGATGAAGAAGGAAGAAGAGCAGGCGGGGGAAGCGGCATGACGGAGGCCTGTCAATGATAGCGGGCTTCACGCTCCGCAGCCCGATCTGGCTCTGGGCGCTTCTGCTGGTGCCCCTGCTGGCCGTTTGGCGGTGGAGGCTTCTAGGCTCCAGGCGCCGTGCTATCTCGTTCCCGCTCGCCGCCCAGCTTGAAGTTCTTTCCGGCCGCTCGGCTTGGTACCCATGGATATCCCCTTCTCTGGCGCTCGGCGCCATGGCGTGCATGATCGTGGCGCTCGCCCGCCCGGTCGTTGCTACGGCAAGGACGACAATCCGCTCCGAAGGCGTTGCAACTCTGATCGTCCTGGACATCTCGGGCTCCATGCTGGCCGAGGACTTCCAGCCTTCAAACAGAATTGACATGGCGAAGCTCGTGGTTTCCGACTTCATCAAGAAGCGCCAGGAAGATTACGCAAGAGAAAAGCAGCACGCCAAACAAGACCCAGTTCCACGGGAAAGGAGCTGGCAGAGGGAGTAGGCCGGCGGGCGGCGGAGGCGCGGCGCCCTCCTTCAGCAGCCGCTGTATCTTGATGGGCGGCGGGGCGGCGCTGAATGTCTTTGCCGCCGAAGCGGTGTTGACGGAAATAAGGCGCGCTGGGAGTGTGACATCCCCGACTGCGAACAACTGGAGTTCGGCCTTCACCTTTGCTTCGCCGGGGAAGGAGGAGGGCGGAGTCGTCGTGACTGAGCGCAGGATCGCCGCACCCCATTGTTCTCCCGCCGCCGGAAGCCCGGTCAGGAAAAAGCTGGAGTTGTCCACGGGAAGGTAAATCTCAAGAACGATGGGCTGGCCGAGCGTGTAAACGCCTGGCGTCCAACTGCACTCCGCCGAAGGAGCGGGGGCGGGCGACTGGGCGAGCGCGGCGGCCGGCGCGACGCAGAAAACGGCCGCAGCCAATATGAAGATGAACCAAAATGCGGGTTGGCCGGCCTTGCGCTTTGTGGCCCGCACGGGAGATGTCACGCCGCTCTTCTCCGTTCGCGCTTCCGGAAGAAGGCGACGAGCGGCCTTACGACGTCCCTGGCCGTGGAAAGAGTTATCAGGTCAACGCCGTTCTTCCTGAAGTGCTGCAACACCATCTGGCGCTGGCGGGCGCGCATCGCCGAGAACTTCGTCCTGAGTTTCTTGTCGCTCGTGTCGCACCAGCCGTTGCGCCCGGTTTCCGGGTCCACCCACTCCATCCAGCCGCTTTTGGGGAGTTCGAGTTCGGACGGGTCGTCAACGGCGATCGCCGTTACGTCGTGCCTCTTCGCCATGACGCCAAAGGAGCGGCCGGGAAGTTCCAGAAAATCGCTGCAGAGAAAGACCGTGGCCCTTCTTGGGAAGAGGCGCGATAGTGCGGCGAGGGCGTTGTCGAAGTCGGTGCCCTTTCCCTCCGGCGTGAAATAAATGATTTCGCGGACGAGCCTCAAGACGTGATCCCTCCCCTTGCGAGGAGGGATGAACAGCTCGACCTTGTTCGAGAAGAGCAGCAGGCCGACGCGGTCCTGGTTTCTTACCGCCGAGAATGCCAGCAACGCCACCACCTCGGCTAGGACCTCGCTCTTCAGCCGTCCGGTGGTCCCGAAGCGGAGCGAGCCCGAAACGTCAACGGTGAATATTATCGTCTGCTCTCGCTCCTCGTGGTACTGCTTTACGTGAAGGCTGCCGGTGCGCGAGGTGACGTTCCAGTCAATTGTCCTGAAGTCGTCGCCGGGCTGGTAGGGCCTGACGTCCATGAACTCCATCCCTTGGCCTTTGAAGCTGGACTGGTACTCGCCGGCCAGAAGCTCGTTGACGACCTTCCTGGTCTTAATTTCGATAAGGCTGACCTTTTTCAGGATCTCTTGAATATCAAGCAACGCAACGCTCCAAAAGGAGTTTATGAGTTGATGAGTTTATGGGGTGATAAAAGGAAAAAGCATATGCTCGGCTCCAAATAACCCCGCAGAGCATCTGCATTGTAGCCATCCCTTGCTCATCAACCGATCCGCTTCAACGCTAGTCAGCCATCTCATGGCACTTCCACGCTTTCGAATATCCTCGTCAGCAGGTTCTCGGCGGTGACCGATTCGGCCTCGGCTTCGAAGGTGAGAAGAAGCCGGTGGCGCAGGACGTCCATTCCAACGGCCTTCACGTCCTCCGGCGTCACGTAAGCCCTTCCCTTGATAAAGGCATGGGCCTTGGCGGCGAGCACCAAGAAGAGCGACGCGCGAGGCGACGCGCCGTAACGGATGAAGCCTTCCTGCGAGACCTTAAACTTGGCGGGAGTTCTCGTCGCCTGCACCAGCCTTACGACGTAATCCTTGATCCTGTTGTCAACGTATATCGAGTCCACGACGCGCCTGGCCTCTATGATCTGGTCCGGGGAAGCGACGGGTTTGACAGCCGGGACCGTTCCCTGGCCCATCCGCTCGACTATCAGGCGCTCCTCTTCAGGGGAAGGATACCCGACGACCACCTTCATGATGAAGCGGTCAACCTGCGCCTCGGGCAGGGGATAGGTGCCCTCCTGCTCGATGGGGTTCTCCGTAGCCATGACGAAGAACAGCTCGGGCAGCGGGTGGGTCGTGTCGCCGATGGTAACCTGGCGCTCCTGCATAGCTTCGAGGAGGGCGGACTGGACTTTCGCAGGCGCCCTGTTGATTTCATCGGCCAGGAGAACCTGCGTAAAGATGGGCCCCTTTTTCGGCTGGAAGAGCCCCTCCTTCGGGTTGTAGATGAGCGTCCCGACGAGATCGGCCGGCAGGAGATCGGGAGTGAACTGAATGCGCTGGAATTGCCCGCTGATCGAGCCGGCGAGCGACTTCACGGCCAGCGTCTTCGCGAGGCCCGGGAGTCCTTCGACGAGCACGTGTCCTCTTGCGAGAAGAGCGATGAGCATCCTGTCCAGAAGCGCGCCCTGGCCGACTATGACCCTGCGCACCTCGTCCAAAAGCCTGGCGACTATCGCCGATTCCGAATCCACCCGCTTCTGAATCTCGCGAAGTTGAGCGTCCATACAATACCTCCGCCACTAATATTAAACGCCTTCGCCTTCAAAGACAAGGCTCATTTTGGGTTCTTGCCGGTCAGAAAGACGCGACCTGGCTAGCCGGAAACGATCGTAACGCCGTTCATTCCTTCTCCGCAAGCCGCAATTCCGGCAAAGTGAGGCCGGCCTTTGTAAGAAGATTCGCGAAAAGGTCCACGGGAAAGCCGACGACGTTGTGGAACGAGCCCTCGATGGACTTGATAAAGACCGCGCCTACTCCCTGCGCGGCGTAAGAGCCGGCCTTGTCGAGCGGCTCTTTTGTTGAGACGTACCAAGATATCTCCGCCTTGGACATCTTGTGAAACGTCACTAGGCTTTCGCAAAGGCCCGTGGCCGCTTT
>DAHXMK010000212.1 GCA_027365515.1 Candidatus Aminicenantota bacterium | reverse complement strand
TACGCTTGCCACGTCTCTGAAGTCGTGGATCAATCCCCCGCGACCAGGTTCGGAGACCGTACGACGGAGCTGGTATGATCAACATCCGTCCCACGGAGGCCGTCTTATGCCCTCCCCTTCACCCCTCCTCCAAGGCACGAGCTTCCAGTGCCGTTACGGCCTTCTGACCCTGACCGTGCAAGCGTAAAGCAAGAACGTGTCGTAAAATAGCGATCGTGGGGGCAGGAAGCCCTGAGATGAAGAGATCAGAGGGACATCGGCTTCCCCGGTAGCTCAGCTGGTAGAGCAGGTGACTGTTAATCACCGGGTCGGCGGTTCGAGCCCGTCCCGGGGAGCCAAAAAAAGGTTTACGGTAATTTTACCCACTTCCGCTTGCCATCCCGCCCTTTTTGCCATGGCCTTTCCAGAGTTAGCCATGGAAAGGGGGGGTAATGGCGACATTCCGAAAGCGCCCGGGTCCGAAAGGATAGCCGGTCTGGCAGCCCCAGATCATCCGCGCCGGTGTGCGTCCACAGTACCGCACGTTCGACACCAAAGGCGCGGCCGTGAAGTGGGCGAGACAGGTTGAAGGCGCCATGGATCGCGGCGAGTGGGTGGACCGGACCGAAGGCGAGTGCACCACGCTCGTCCAGGCGCGGGAACGCTACGAGCGGGAGATTCTTCCCGATAAAGCGGCGTCCGGCCGGGACAGCGAGGCGCGGCGGCTCAAGCGGCTGAGGGAACGGCCAGCGCGGAACCCGTTTTCAGGGCGCGCTTGACCACTTCCCGCGGGTGGACGCTGCAACCGTCGATGGTGCCGCGGAACATCTCCTCATAGACGATGACGCGATGGCAGCTGTCGAGGAAGATGGCCGCGAACACCTCGCGGTCGAGGTCGGCGAAGTGAAGCTGGAGGAAGTCGGCGGCCACGTGCAGAGATTCGAACGGCGCGTCCGAGGCGAAGCGGCGTTCGGCGGCCGCGAGCGCCGCCCGGATGAGATCGTCTTCGCAGAGCAGCCGCAGGTACTTGCCCCGGCTGTCGCGGGTGTAGGCCGGGAAATCGAAGTCGAGTTGTGCCGTCATGTTTGCCTCCTGTGAGGGTTGATGACGGCGAACCAGGAGGCCGGTCCATGAGCGCCGCCGTCACAGACTGCGCAGCACCGAAGGCTTGGTCTTGACGGCACGAGGCGCGAAACCGGCAGGCTTTGACGGCGAAGATCCACCTCCACAGGAGGCAGGGCGGCAAAATGAAGATGGCAGGGACGCGACGGGCAAGGAGACGCGGAAGACGGACGGGTGGCGCGATTCCAGAGCGGAGGGGTATCCTTATGCAGCAGAGTGGTTCCCGCCGTCCCTTGCGGCGGCTCGACTACCCGGTAAGGACTGCCTCGGGTATAGTCACTGGGCCGCAGGTGTGCCCTGGGCGTCGCCAGCGGCCAAACCCGTGTCTGCTGACATACGAGAGTGCGGGTTCGTCATTTGACATGTGAGGTACACATCAAATGGCGGATAACTTTGAGCGTAGAATCAGACCATGGCTCGACAGAAGAAAACAGCAACGCCCCTTTCCTCCCGAAACCATTCCAACGGTGCCATCGTCGGCTACGAAGCCGATCTGTGGCGCATGGCGGATGCTCTACGCGGCAGCATGGACGCGGCCGAGTACAAGCACGTCGTGTTGGGGCTCATTTTCCTCAAATACATCTCGGACGCCTTCGAGGAGCAGCACGCGAAGCTCGTCGCCGACAAGAAAAGTGGCGCCGATCCCGAGGACCCGGACGAATACCGCGCGGTCAACATCTTCTGGGTGCCGCCCGAGGCGCGCTGGTCGCACCTCAAAGCACAGGCCCGCCAGCCCACCATCGGCCAGCTCGTGGACGAGGCCATGGCCGGCATCGAGCGCGACAACCCGGCGTTGAAGGACGTGCTGCCGAGGGACTACGCCCGCCACGCGCTCGACAAGCAGCGCCTCGGCCAGTTGATCGACCTGATCAGCAACATCAAGGTCGGCGACGAGGCCAGCCGCGCCAAGGACGTGTTGGGCCGCGTCTATGAGTATTTCCTCTCGCAGTTCGCCAGTGCGGAGGGCAAAAAGGGCGGTCAGTTTTACACGCCTCGCTGCATCGTCCGCGTTCTGGTTGAAATGCTCGCTCCTTACAAGGGGAGGGTATACGACCCCTGCTGCGGCTCCGGC
>DAHXMK010000197.1 GCA_027365515.1 Candidatus Aminicenantota bacterium | reverse complement strand
CCTGCCCTGACTGGGTTGTATCTCATGTATTCAAGGCAACCCCGCAGAGATTCTTCCCCCCGAATGGCATGGTCGTAAAATCCCTCCTGCCAAATGGCGCCGTTCGTGTTTCCAAGCTTGTTGATCTTTCTGGCGGTAAATTTGGCGAAGGAAGCGATCACATCGGACAATTGGCCGCTATGAAGCCAAAGCACGGCGTGAAGGTGGTCCGGCATTACAACAAAGCCCAGGCAATCGGCCGCGCCTTTTTGATGGATTGCCTTCAATGCATCAATGACGATAGCCGCCGCGCCGCCGGCCAAAATTGGCCGGCGGCCATCAGTGCATTTTGTGACAGCGTAAGCATGGCCGGGCAGGGAGTGGCGCCCTTTTCGCAACCTGCATGAATGGGGATTGCCCTCGGCTGCATCCTTATCCATGATGTCCCCTAAACGCCTGAACCCGGTTCAGGAGAACCCTCCTACAAAGACCATCGGGCTCTGGAGAGCCCTCCCACAAAGACAATCGGGCTCTGGAGAGCCCTCCCACAGGGGCGAATGTCCCGCCGTGGGAGGCGTCTCCAGACGCCGATGCGAATGTCCCGCCGTGGGAGGCATCTCCAGATGCCGATGAGCGCGAATGCCTGCGCAATCGGGTTCTGGAGAACCCTCCTAGAGAGCCCTACCACATCGGGCTCTGGAGAACCCTCCCACAGGGGCGAATGTTCCGCTGTGGGAGGCATCTCCAGACGCCGATGCGCCAATCCATTCGCAATCGGGCTCTGGAGAGCCCTCCTACAAGCCTGCCTTTCTACGGCGTGGCGCAGGCGCCGGTGGAGCTTAAGACGCGCCCGGTTCCAGCGCTGCCTTCTCCGGCGCCGTTGTAGCCGACGGCGAGGTACCAGTAGAAGCTCCCGGCCGGAGGATTCGTCGTCAATATCGCCCCGCTCGCCGGGTCGGCGCCGTCGTAGGATACGCACACCTTTGCTCCGCCCGGCAGGTTTTTGATCTCGTTCTGATCGGCTCTGTAAACTCGGTACCCGGTCGCTCCCGTCGCCACGGACCATGAGAGGGTGTCTTTGGTTGATCCAGTCCAGACCAGGCTGTCGTTCGGCACCTCAAGCGGCGCGAGGAACTGATCCGTCCCGCTCATGGAAGCCGAGTCGGTTGTGCAGGAACCGTTGACCGCCCGGACGACATAAGAATGGCTTAGGGTGTCGCCTGGGTCATAAAGGTCGCCGGAGGCGTAACTGGCAACCACGAAGCCGCCGTCCTTCCAGAGCTGATGGGAGGCCGCGCCGGCGCCGCCGGTGAAGGTGACCCTTACGCCATCCTGCGCGTACGGGTTGTTGTCGGTAACGGCGTTGATGACGGGCGCCCCGGGCGTGTTGTTCGCGTCGGCGAAGCTGGAGCTCAGCGAGTCCGTGTAGCAGGAGGTTCCAGCGAAAGCGCGCACGACGTAGGCGTGGCTTGCCGTGTCGCCCGGGTTGTAGGGATCGCCGCTCTTGTAGTTGTCTACCACCTGCACCCCGTCTTTCAACAAGGCGTGCTGGGTCGCGCCGCTTCCCAGGTTGAAATAGGCCTGAATGCCCGATTGCGCGCAGGCGTTCTGGTCGGTGATGCTGGTAATTGATGGCGCTCCCGGAGTGACGTAGTCGGCGGCGGAGACGCCAGTGGTAGTTGCCGTCACGCCGCACCCGTTTCTATAGCGGACCTGGTAGGTGTAGCTCGTTCCATTCGTGCCCGTCGTGTCGGTGTATGACACCGTTCCATAAGATAGGCTCGATGCGATGATGGCACCATTCCTGAGAACATCGTAGGTGCGCGTTCCGCTGTCCTCGTCGGCCCAATCGCCCGCGTCCTGGCTCCATGTTACGCTGACGCCGGAATCGGTACAGTCTATGTCGCTTGCGGAGTTGTTCGTCAGGCTCAGGGGCGCAGTGCACGTGTAGTTGTAGGCACGGGTACCGCCCTGGCGCGTGTCGGGGTTGCGGACAGTCACCAGGACCACCCCGGCGGCGTGCGCGGGCACGGTGCAGGTAAGGCTCGATGGGCTGTCGTAAGTGGCTACCACTTCCTTGTCTCCGAAGAGCACGACCGGTCCAACCGCCTGGCAGTCTGCCGGATCGCCGGTGGGACAGGCGGTGGAGAAGCCGGTGCCGGTGACGGTGATGACGCTGTTTCCCGTGGTTGGGCCGCTGTTTGGAAGGAGGGACGTCACCGTGGGATAGGGCTGGGCGGTGATGGTGCGGGTGTATAGCCCGGTGCCATCCGTTGAGGTGTAGTACTGAACGTTGCCGGTGACCGTGTCGTGGGCAAGGTCCTCCAGCCGCTGGCTTGCCGCGTCGAAACCCTCCGAAATCTTCATCCAGTCGCGCCCCTTGTCGCCGGAGAGCCAGACGCCGCCGGCCGAAATGCCGGTGCCGGTTCCGTTTGCGGCGATTAAGAGGTCGCCATTCGAGCAGAGGAGAAGGTCCCTGAAGTCGTTGCTTCCAGGGTTAGCGACTTTGGCCGTAGAGTCAACCCACGTCGTGAGCCCCTGGTCGGGGGCGGGCGAGTAGAAGACGTTGCCGAGACAGCCGGCTACGAGCGTCAAATCGGGCAGTTGCTGGACGCACTGGGTGTTGAGGTTGGTGAGTGCCCCGGCGCCCGAGCCGTTTCTCTGTTCCCAAGTAATGGCCGATGGTCCCGGCACCGGCGAAGCGACGATAGCGGTAGAATCGGTCCCCTTCCAGACGCCGCCTCCGCCGCCGGTGTTGTTGACGGTGCCCCAGATGGAACCCGCAGTCGGCGCCAGGGGGCCGGGGAGGATGCTGGCGATGAGCGCCCTTTCGTCAACGGGTGCCTTGCCCGTGCCGGCGACCGGCGCCGCGAAGCTTGTGCAGCCGGAGTTTAACGTAGAGGTAAGCTCGTAACTGCTCGTGCCCGCCGAGAAGCCGCGAACGCCGATGTACCAGGTGCCATAGTTGAGCGACTGGCCCGAGACTTTGACGTTGTCTATCTGCCACTGCCAGCCGTTATACCCAGTATATAGGAAGAGAATCTGCACGTTGGTTTCACCGCGATGGGCGAGCAGAGAAATCGTTTCGTGGGCCATGTTGGCAGTCGTCGCGTTGTAGTCTTTCAGCAAAATCCAGCCGCTCTCGTTCGAGCGATACCAGACCTGCCCGTGTTCGGCCCCCGTTGAGCTGTACTCCTGGAAGTAGTGGTCATACTCAAGGTTGACGCTCAGCGCGCCGGAGGGAATCGAAAACGCCGGGCTCATAAGCCATTCGTTCTGGTTCTCCACCGGGTAGTAGTAGACGCGGGCCACGTGGCCGTAAGAATCACCCCGGTCGTAGTTGTACCAGTCGTTGGTATTCCAGGTCTTGACGGCCTCATCGCCGTAGTCGTAAATCGTCCACTGCGGCGGCGGCACGTTGCCGTAAGGGCCCCACGTCTCCTCGAAGTTCTCGTTCAGCAGAGTGAAAGAGGTGGGCAGGACGCAGACGCTCTCGTCGCCGTTAATGTAAGGCCGGTAATCCCACAATGTCTCGGTCGGCAGGGCGCCGTAACGGATGTACATGTCCGGGTCCATGGGACCGGTGTCATCCAAATCATCCATGAAGAAGTGGATGTCGGTCGTCCCGTAGGGGACGTTGAGGCTGTAATAGTTCCATTGGGCTTGGCCGACGGAGCCGGCAACCGTCTGGCCGCTCGTCACGGGGACTGGATCGGAGCTCTGGTAGCCGTATCGGATCGCCGTGCAGGTGGTGGCCGTGAGGCCGCTGTTGTCGGGGTTCCAGGTGTCGTAAAAGGTCTTGTCGCAAGTGTAGAAGCCGAGCGTCGGGCTGGAGGCGCGGATTTTGTTCTGCTGGCCGGTGGTATCCAGCATCTCGAACCGCTCGAACCGGCCGGCCGTCGTGTTGGTGTTTATCCAGGAGAAATCGTCGAGGCTGACCGTATTGGTGTTGGCATCGTAAAGGATCGGGCGGTAAACGATGCCCGAGTCGCCGGAACCGGCCCAGACCACGTCGGCCCCGTTGGGATAGGGGCCGCCCGTCGTCGGCGGTATCCTGTCGGGCATCATGCCGAGGCCGTAAGCGCTTGAAACAACGCAGGGGGCGCCGCTGCCGGCGTTCCAGGGCTTGAAGGAGGCGCCCTTGTCGGTGCTCACGAAGACGCCGTAGGTCGGGGAGGAGGCGAAAAGGATAACCGTGTCCATCCTCATGTGGGGCATGATGCTGTAAACGTCGTTCGGAAGCGAGGTGTAGCCGGTGCCCTTTTTCTGGTAAGTAACCCCGTAGTCCGTGGAAAAGAAGATTCCGTCTTCCGGCGTGCCGAGGCCGAGATACATGCCGCTTCCCTGAGTGGCATAGGTTATTGAAAGGGTGTCGGGGCACTGGAAGCCCACTTTGACCGAGGCCTTTTTCCATAAATAGCGGGCCGAACCGCACCCGTCCGAATTGTTGGCCCTGTCGAAGTCGCAGTAGTAGGGGCCGTCCGAGGCGGCAAGGGCTAGGTGCACGTCGTAGGTGCCGTAGGAACCCGCGCGGTATCGAGGCTCGGCCTCCATGTCCCTGACATTCGGCGTGGTGCCAAGCCCCGCGTCAAAGCTGCACCACGGGACGCCCGATGCCGGCATGTAGCTGTTGTAAAAGACCGAGCCAGAAGGCGAGTCGGTGCCGGTGGCCCTGGAGACGAATGCAAGCCATTCTTGCAGGCTCTGGTAGGTGATTCCGAAATAGCGGGAAAAGCCAATGGCGGTAATGTCCTTGACTCCCAGCATGGCCGTGAAGGGAGCGAACCGAGTAGCGTCGTCGTAGGAGAAGAAGAGCCCGCCCACGAGCCCCGTCGTGGCGTCAACGTGGTTGTCGGAGGCGAAAAAGACGCAGTGATAAGGGGCCTTCGAGCTCGGCGCCTGGGTTTTGTCGTAAGTCAGCGGCACGGCGACTCTGGTCACGTTCCCGATCCAGTCGGCGCAGGCCTGCACCCAGCCGGTACTGGAGCCGTCCCATCTGTAGATTCCCCTCGTGGTAGCGGCGTAGAGGATTTCGCGGTTTGCGGTGCCGGTCAGGTAGTTGGGAACGACGGCAAGATCGTTGACCATCACGTTCGAAGGCCAGGTGGGAGCGCCTTGGGCGTTCAGATCCAACTTGGTCCAAGAGGCGCCGTCATCCTGGCTCCTGAAAACGCCGAGCGTTTTTTCGGCGACGAAGACCGTCTGCGAATCGGTGCCGCAGGTGCCGCCCACCTTGTAACTATAGGGCAGGCGAACTGCCGCTATGTTGGGGAGCCTGTTGTTGAAAGCGCCCGAAGCGTTGTATTGGAGCATGTCCAGCCTGTAAATTCCACGGATCAGCCCGAGGCCAGGTGAACCGCCCCAAACGCCGGGCGCGTCAGGCGTGCCGGCCCTCGACATGGCCAGCACGTCGACGGGAATCACCTGCGGGGTCCTGTTAACCTCCGGTGGCGGCAGGGCGCCAGCGGCGCATGACTTCAGAAAGAGGCCGTTCGTCGTGCCGATGAAGGCGTCACAGCTCGACGAGGAGACGTGGTACTCCGGTGCGAAGGCAATGGAGGTAACGGAGCCGTACAACCCGTCGAGCGAGCAGCTTACTGCGCCATCGGTGGATATAAAGAGCCCGTCGGAGCGTCCTTCCCACGCCTCGCCATCCTTAAAGAAGTTTGGGCAGGCGGCGACCGCGCCGACGGAGAAGCTGACCCCCTGGCCGGTGGCTCCGCAGGCCGTTCCCCAACTGGCTGCCGCGTTGGTGGAGCGCCACAGCCCGAACGCCTCCGTGCCCAGCCAGACGGCCTGATCGTTCGAAGAGGCGATATGAAGCGCCGTTGGAACGATTCCAGTCGGCAGCCCGGTAGATTTGAGGCTCCACTCGCCAACGAATTGATAGACCGGCTGGAGTTTGGAGGAGTAGAAAGCCCCCAAAACCTGGCCGCTGGGACCGGCCGCCAGCGCGCGGCAGTCCGGAGTGGCCCCGGCGGTGTTTGCGTAGGTCTGTCCTCCGTCTGTGCTTCTGGAGACGCCCCCGCCCAAAGTGCCGGCGAAGACGTTGTCGGTGTAACTTCCGGCCCAAGGCACGGCGAGGCATGAAACCGGCCAGACGGTGCCGTTTCTATCGGTTATCACGGTATCGAAGGTAACGCTGTTGAATCCGTCCTTCGACATGTAGACGTGGCCCTGATCCGTGGCGGCCCACATCGGAGCCGAGTTATCTATCTTCCAGCCTTTGGCGAAGGCGATGGCGGAGACCTTGGCGTTGGTCGGGATGGAGGTAATCACGGTCCAGTGGAGGCCCCTGTCGGTGCTTCTGGCGAGGCCCGACCCGGCGACCGCGGCGAAAATGATTCCGTCGCCCTCGTAGCTGGGGCTTACGCCTATGGCGCTGATGTTGCCTCCCAAAAGGCCTATGCGTACCCAGGATTCACCTGGTATCTGAGCGAAGGAGGCCACCGAGCAAACCGCAACCCCCAGCCAAACGAGAACTCTTTTATTGATGCGCATGGTGCACCTCTCCTTCCCCAACACACTATGAAATATACGTTCAACTCCATGATTTGGCAAGTGATCCGCGTCACAAAAGGCGGGCGTGGGGCGTGGATTCACCGCAAGCCGCCAAGAATGAAGTGTAGTTTATGGGTAGATCAGTTTATGAGTTGATAAGAACAAGGCAAATGCGCCATGAGAGAGTTGGAAAGACAGCGGGTGAGAGAGTAAGAAGGCAAACCCTACGGCGGTAGGCGCCGCGCACGGCTTTGAGCTTCATCCTTCTGCCTTCATACTTCAACCTTGCCTTGCCGTGGCATCTCCAGATGCCGATGTGCGGCGTTATAATAACGCCATGGCGGTTTTGGCCCGTGCCTGGCGCGTGGAAGGCCGCGTCCAGGGCGTCGGTTTTCGCTACTTCGTGGTAAGGAAGGCCTCGGAACTCGGGCTTCGCGGCTGGACCAGAAACCTGTATGACGGCTCGGTCGAGGTCGCGGCGGCGGGGCCCGAGCCAGCGCTGAACGCCCTTGAAGAGGCGATCTCCATGGGCCCGGCGCACGCCGGGGTCTCGCGCGTCAGGCGCGTCGAGCCTCCACCGGCCCTTGAAAATGCTCGTGGTTTTACGGTAGAGTACCACGATGGGCCGTAGGCCCGTTTGTGCCTGTAGCTCAGTTGGATAGAGCACCTGCCTCCTAAGCAGGGGGTCGTGGGTTCAAGTCCCGCCAGGCACACCAGGCTCTTAACAAGGAGTTGGCAGATGTCGAAGAAACTCACCAAGCAGGAGATGCGCCAAGACGCTTTTCGCGATTTTCTTTCCATTGCCTACAAGGACGTCGAGCAGAGCCTCGAACACCACTGGAAGATGTACCTGGCGGGCCTCGTGGCTTTCCTCGCGCTTCTGGTTGGAGGCATGCAGGCGTTCAACTACTACGAGGCGCGCCAGGACGAGGCTTCCATGCGCCTCTCAAAGGTGATGGAGGCTTTCAACGCCCCGGTCCTTTCGGCGGATGATCCGTCGCGCAAGGAGCTTTCCTCCAGGCAGTCGCTCTTCTTCGACACGAACCAGGCGCGCGACGCGGAAGTGACCAAGAGGATCGAAGAGGCGCTCAAGAGAGGCGGCCCTTCGGAGACGCGCGACCTCGTGACTCTCTGCAAGGCGGAGGAGGCGGCCCGCGCCCAGCGTTACGACGAGGCGATCACGGTTTCGGACCCGCTGTGCGGCTCCTCTCCGATGGGCGCTGTCGCCGTGATGTTCCAGGCGCGCGTCTTCGAGGCCGAGAAGAAAGCCGACAAGGCCGAGGCCGCCTGGAAAAAGATCGCCGCGATGAAGAACATGCTTCTTCCAGATGGCTCCGGGCAGGAACTCTTGGGCGAATACTACGAGCGCGCCGGAGATAAAGCCAAGGCCGAGGAAGCTTACAAGTCGGCCCAGGCGGTCCTCGCGGCAAAGGGCGGCGACAGCGACCCGATGCTCGCGCGCGTCAAGGAGCGACTGGAGCAATTGAAGGCGTCATAATGGACGACCGCCCGCCGGAAGAGCTTCCCGATCAGGACCTGCTTCACCTGCCGACCGACAGGCAGGACCTGGAGACGCTCTACCGCCTGGCCAACGTCGTCCACTCCTTCCAGGAACTCCAGCCTTTGCTTGAGAACTTGGTGGACTTGGCGATCAGGCACGTGAACGCCGAAAGGGGAGTCATTTTCCTTCGCGACGCGAGAGGCGACCTCTATCCCACGGCGGCCCGCTCGCTCTATCCCAGCGAATTGGTGGACGCGCAGAAGGTGGCGCTCACCGTCGTGCAGTCGGCCGTTCGCGCCAAAGAGAGCGTCCTGGCCTCGAACCTCCAGACGGACCCGAGGTTCAACAGCGAAAGCGCGATTCACTACAACATCCTGAGCGTCGTATGCATGCCGCTTCTAAGGGGCGACAACGTCATCGGCGCTTTTTACCTCGACCACGGCAAGCGCCCGGGCGCCTTCACCGAAAGGGACCACAACTTTTTGAAGGCGTTCTGCGAGTTGGCGGGCTCGGCGATCGAAGCCGCCGTCGAGCGGGAGCGGTACCAGATAGAAAACCGTTACCTCCGCCAAGTGGTGGCCACCGAAGCCGATTTCTCGGAGATAGTCACCAATTCGCAGCAGGTGATCTCGATCCTTGAAACCGTTGACCTCGTCGCTTCAAGCAACGTCTCCGTTCTGATAACGGGCGAGAGCGGAACCGGCAAAGAGCTTATCGCCAGGGCGATTCACTTCAAGTCGCCCAGGCGCGAGAAGAAGTTCGTCGCCCAGAACTGCGCCTCCATTCCCGAGACGCTCTTGGAGAGCGAGCTGTTCGGGTACAAGAAGGGCTCCTACACCGGCGCCACGCACGACAAGCCGGGCCTTTTCGAAGTGGCGAGCGGAGGCACTCTGTTCCTCGACGAGATCGGGGACCTCTCGCTGTCGTCACAGGCGAAGATTCTGAGGTCGCTCCAGGAGGGCGAGATCAAGCGCATCGGCGACAACACGCCGATAAAGGTCGATGTCCGCGTGCTTTCGGCCACCAACAAGGACCTTCTCGACCAAATCCGCAAGGGGCTCTTCAGGGAGGACCTCTTTTACCGGCTCAACGTCGTCACGTTGAAGCTGCCGCCTTTGAGGGAGAGGAGGGAGGATATCCCGCTTCTGGCCCGCCACTACATGGGGCTCTTCTGCTCCAGAATGGGCAAGCGCTTCGCCGGGTTTGATTCCGAAGCCATCGAGATTCTTTCGAGCTACGCGTGGCCGGGAAACGTCAGACAGCTCAAGAACGAGATGGAGCGGCTTGCCATCCTGCTGAACGAGGGCGAGCTGGTCGCTTCGGTCAACTT
Organism: Candidatus Aminicenantota bacterium; assembly: GCA_027365515.1. Taxonomy (GTDB): domain Bacteria; phylum Acidobacteriota; class UBA4820; order UBA4820; family DSQY01; genus JAEMPZ01. The sequence continues at coordinate 3,949 of DAHXMK010000197.1, read as the reverse complement.
GGCGGAGACGATACAGCAGGCCGCGCTCTTGAAGCCGCCCGAGGCGGGCACGTCGAAAATGAAAGAGGGGCTCGAAGCCATCCAGCGCAAGATGGTGGTCGAGGCGCTCCAGAAATACCGCTGGAACAAGACGCAGGCCGCCTCGGACCTGGGCATCACGCGCAGGGGCCTTATAAAGATGATAGAGCGCTACGGCCTCGACAGAAGACGGAAGCCGCGCTGAGGATCGTTGCCAGATGAAGAGCAATCGCCAGCGGGTCATAAACCTGCCGAACATTCTGACGATGGTCCGCATCTTCATGGCGCCGATCCTGGTCGTCGTGCTGTTGACCGAATTCAAGTTCGAGCGCTGGTTTTTCTTCAACCGCGAGGAACTGGCGGTCGGGATATTCATCCTGGCCTCGGTCACGGACCTCCTGGACGGCTGGCTTGCACGCCGGCGCAACCAGATCACGACGCTCGGCCAGCTTCTCGATCCCATCGCCGACAAGCTGTTGATCGCGTCTGTCCTGATATCGCTCGTCGGGATGCAGCTCGCCCCGGCCTGGGTCGTGGTGGTCATCGTAGGCCGGGAGTTCTCGGTCACGGGAATGAGGATGATCGCCGCCCTCCATTCCGTCGTCATCCCGGCGGGCACGCTCGGGAAATGGAAGATGGTCACGCAGGTCATTGCCATCTGCCTCATCATCTGGGGGAGCCAGAAAGACTGGCACATCGCCCAGCAGACCGGCGAGGCGCTTCTCTACCTGGTGGCCTTCATTTCAGTCGTCTCGATGGCGGAGTACTTCTACAAGTTCTCGTCGAAGGTTGACCTCTTTGGCAAGGAATAACCATTACTTTTCTTCCATGATTGGAGCGGACTTTGTTTTTTAAGGAGGTTTCGTGAGGGAGGCCCTTTTCAGGCGGATCGCCGTCGCGACGAGCCACCACTACCGGCTGGTCTTTGCCGCGGCCGCGCTCATCGCGCTCGCCGTCGTGGCGCTGTTCGTCTTTTACCCTCCGAAGATTGATTCGGACATACTGGCGCTTCTGCCCCAGAAAAACCCCGTCGTCGAGAATTTCCGCTCGGTCACGTCGGATTTCAAGAGCCTCGATTACCTCTTCGTTCTGATCGGCACCAAGGATCCAAAGGACCACCCGGTGGAAGGCTACGAGGATTTCGCCGACGCCTTCGCCGAGAAGCTCAGGGCCGGCGGCGACGTCGAGGGCGTCGAGTACCGGATACAGGACTACGCGCCGCTCATTGACCAGATGCTGCCATACACGCTGCTCTATCTCCATCCGAAGGACCTTGACGAGGTGGCGTCGCGCCTCACCGACGAGGCGATCAGGGCACAGGTCGCAAGGAACAAGAGGCTCTTGGACAACCCCGCTTCGTTCCTGACGAAGGACATAATCCAGTACGACCCCTTTGGCCTCTTTCCCGTCTTCAAGAACCACTTCATGGGGAAGACCCGCCAGTTGAAGGTTGACATATCGGACGGCTATTACCTTTCAAAGGGAGACGACGCGAAGCTCCTGATGATCGTGCGTCCCATCAAGCCGGCGCAGGACATCGTATTCGGGAAGAAGCTGATGGCCGACGCGCGTTCAATCGAGGCCGGCCTTCGCAAGGAGTGGGCCCAGGAGGGCGACGACGTATCACAGCTTACGGTTGATTACGGCGGCGGGTACCCTATAGCGCAAGACGACGCCAACCTGATCAAGAAGGACTCGGTCGTCAACACGGTTTCTTCCTTCTTTCTCGTGCTTATCGTCGTGGTCTGGGCCTTCAGGCGCAAGAGCGCGCTCGCCTACCTCTGGGGACCGCTGCTTTTCGGGCTGATTGTCACCTTCGGCCTCGCGCACCTGCTGGGCGTCACGCTCAACTCGGCCACGGCGGGGTTCGGCGCGCTGCTGATCGGGCTCGGGATTGATTTCTCGACTGTGCTCTACGGGCGATACATCGAGGAGCGCAACCGCGGCACCAACATTGACGATTCGATCGGCTGCATCATGGGGAACACGGGCAAGGGCGTCTTCCTTGGCGCGCTGACCACTTCAGGCACTTTCATAGCGATGCTCTTCACGAGCTTCAGGGGAATGCAACAGGTCGGACTTCTCACCGCGACAGGCATTATCTGCTGCATGGCCAGCGTCTTCTTCCTCCTTCCCGCGATGCTCTATTTCCACCAGGTCCACAAGGACAAGCAGGGGAAGGAGCCGATCTTCACGATGCACAGCTTCGGCTTCGAGCGGCTGGGCAAGCTCGCGCATCGTCACCCGAAGACGACGATAGCCGCATGGCTAGTGCTCACCGTCATTTTCGGCTGGGCGGCGCTGGGCGTCGAGCTCGAAGACAACATCCAGAACCTTAGAAGCCCGAACAACCAGGGCGTCAACGTCACGCAGGAGATAGCCGACAAGTTCGGCGCGTCGCTCACCTACATGATGGCGGCGGTTGACGGCTCATCATCCGAGGAGATAGTCTCGAAGTCGCGCGACGTCGTTGAAGCGGTCCAGCCGTACAGGGCGAAGAAGGACGTGCTCTTCACCGACGCAATAACCACTTACGTCCCGACCGTCGAGAACCAGCGGGCGGTGATAGATGCGATCAAGGCCGACAAGACGGGCCGCTTTTCGGCGGAGCGCGTCCGCAGGGTCTTTCTGGACGCCTGCGCCAAGGAGGGCTTCTCGCGGTCGTTCTTCAGCGGCTACCTCGACAAGATGGACAAGATGCTCTCGCCGGAAAAGCCGGTCACATACGAAGATCTCGCCAAGGGTCCGATCAAGCCGCTTCTGGACAAATTCATCGTGCAAAAAAGCGATGGCCGCTGGCGGGGAGTCGTCTATCTTTACATTCCCGAGGAGTTCAAACGGTTCGAGCCGAAGGGGCTGATGGCGGCGATCCAGAAGGCGGTGCCGGGGGCCAAAGTGACGGGGATCAACGTCCTGAGCAAGGAGCTGCGCTCATCTGTCAAGCACGACGCCTGGCTCGCCTTCATCATCGGCGCCATATTCGTGGTCGTCCTCATCTTCCTGGATTTCCGCTCGCCCGTGGCCGTGTTCTACTCGCTGCTGCCTCTCGTCGTCGCCTTGGTGTGGCTCCTGGGATGCCTGCGGTTGATGGGCGAGTCGCTGAACATGATGAATATTTTCGTCACGACGATGATTATAGGGATCGGGTCGGACTACGGCATCTACTTTGTCCACCGCCACCGCGAGCACGACGGGTGGGACATGAACAGGGTGATAGACGAGTGCGGCAAGCCGGTGGCGATAGCGGCTCTGACGACCATCGCCGGCTTCGGCTCGATGTCCCTTTCCAGTTATCCAGGTTTGAGGAGCATGGGTTACGTCGCGCTTCTCGGTACGCTCTTTTCGATGACGGCCACGCTGACGCTTCTGGTGGCCATAATGACTCTCAGCGAAAAGCGGGGGAAGCCCGTTTAGAGGTATCGAATGGGTTCAGTCGGCAGTCCAGAGATTCTGATGATCCTCCTCGTGGCCCTTTTGGTCTTCGGGCCGCACAAACTGCCCGAGCTTGGGAAGGCGCTCGGCCGGGCGGTTCGGGAGTTCAAGAAGGCAACCTCGGAGTTGCAGGAGACCATCGAGCGCGAGGTCGAGGACGTTAAGCGCGCCGCCAATGACGTGAAGCGCGCCGCCGAGCCGCCGGAGATAATGCCCAAGGGAGCGCTGCCGTCGCCTGGCAAGCCGGCCGAAAAGCCCGCGCCGCAGGCGGCGCCCGCCGAAGCCGAGCCTTCCAGGCATACCGCGCCGGATGTCGGTGGCGACGCAAAGTAGAGGTCGAACGTGGCCAAACCCTATCGCGAAATGAGCTTTCTCGAACACTTCTCGGAACTTCGCTCGAGGCTCATGAAAGCGTTCTGGGGGCTCGCCGTCGCCTTCTGCGTCCTGACTTACTTCATGGACGACATCATGCGGGTCCTCTTCGAGCCCTATTTCCGTT
>DAHXMK010000191.1 GCA_027365515.1 Candidatus Aminicenantota bacterium | reverse complement strand
GCGGCGGCGGCTGGAAGGACCCTTATAGCAAGCGACGACGGAACTGTGCGCAAAGCGGGCTACGCCCTCATAGCCGAGGGATTGGCGCAGGGCGAAACGGAGCCGCTCTTGCCCGGCCTTGCCGACTCCAGCGCGGTCGTCAGGCAGGCCGTCGTGCCGATCGTCGCGGCCAAAGGGGGCGCGGAAGGGTTCTCCAAACTGTTGCCGCTTTTGGCCGATCAGCACGCGAAGGTCAGGCGCGCCGTTATTAGCGCGCTCGGGCGCCAGCTTCTTTCGGGCCAGCCCGACGTTCTTGTCGGCGCCCTTCAGGATCCCGACCTCTGGGTAAGGGCCGAAGCGGCGCAATTTCTCGCGCAGAGCACCGATCCGCAGACGGCCAAGGCTCTGCTCAAGCTTCTCGAACAGGACGAAATGCCGGTCAGGCTCGCGGCATTGAAGGGACTGGCTCAGATTGGCTGCGGCCCGCTTTTCGCCGACGTGCTTCACATGGCTACGAGCAGCGATTCTCCGGAGATCAGGCGCGCCAGCCTGGCGGCGGTGGGCCGCTCCGGCAGGCCCGAGGGCCACCAGGCGCTGATTGACGCCCTCAGGGACCACCATTGGGAAACCCGCGCCGCTGCTATACAGTTGATGGGCTCCCTTGGGGACAAGCGATTCATACCGGCCTTGCTCAGGGAACTGGAGCGGGACCAGGACCCGCTGGTGAAACAGACTATCGTCCAGTCGCTTACCAGCATCAAGGCGATAGAGGCGGTCCCGAGGCTGCTTCACTACCTTACCGATAACGAGATGAAAGACGCCGCCTTCACGTTCTTCACGTCGCTTGGCAAGGCCTATATCCCGCTCATCGAGCAGGAGGCCCAATCAGTTGACTTTCAGACCAAGCTGGTCCTTATCGAGATAATCAAACACCTGGAGAACTCCTGAGGCCATGGCCCTCCTTTCCCCGGGCGCGGCCGCGCCCATGATGAGCGATGGAATTTACCGCACCTTGTGCGCGCTCATCCACGACCAGACCGGCCTTCATTTCAACGAGACTTCGCGCTTCTTTGTTGAAAAGAGGATCGAGGGAAGGCTCGCGGCCATTCAAATGGGGAGCCCGGAGGAGTACTACCAGTACCTCCGCTTCGACCCTGACCGCCAGGCGGAATGGGATGCCTTGATAATTTCGATCACGACCAACGAAACCTACTTCATGCGGGAAGAGCGCCAGCTCCGCTGCTTTCAGCGGGACATCCTGCCCCAACTCGCCGAAAGGTCCACGACCGGGCGCGTCAGAATCTGGAGCGCCGGATGCTCCTCCGGGGAAGAACCCTACTCGCTCGCCATCCTCCTCAAAGAGACAAAGCTTTCAAAGCAGGTGGCCGTCGAAATTTACGCGACCGACATCAATACGCGGGTGCTCTCAAGAGCTAAAGAGGGCGTTTACACCGAAAACTCGTTCAGGACCACGGACGCGGCCTTCAAGGAGAAGTGGTTCACCGAATCAGGTCCGGGGCACTGGCGAGTGAAAGATGAGCTTCGGCAGGGGATCACTTTTTCCAGGTTCAACCTGTTCGAATTGGAAAGGTACAGCCTCCTGGCACCATTTGACGTCATATTCTGCCGCAACGTGATCATATACTTCGACCTGGACGTCAAGGTGAAGGTCGTCGAGCGCTTCTATGACCGCATGAAGCCCGGAGGCTATCTGCTGCTCGGCCACTCCGAGAGCCTGATCTCGGTGCCCGGGAACTTCAAGCTGGTGCACCTGCCGACCGACCTCGTCTACATAAAGGGGGGTGAGCAGTGAGCAAGATACGAGTTCTCGTCGTGGACGACTCGCCCTTCAACCGGAAGGTCATCTCGGAGATTCTCGAATCGAGCCCAAACATCGAGGTGATCGGGAAGGCCTTCGACGGGGAAGACGCGCTCAGGAAAATAGTCCAGCTCAACCCCGACGTTCTGACCCTCGATCTTGAAATGCCGCGGATGGACGGTTTCGCCGTCCTGCGCTGGCTGATGGCCAACAAGCCGATCCCCGTCCTTGTTGTCTCTTCAAGGGAAAGCAACCGCTCGGTCTTCAAGGCGCTCGACCTCGGCGCCGTTGACTTCGTGGTCAAGCCTTCGAGAACCGCTTCGCCAAGGCTTAGAGCCATAGAAGAAGAGCTCGTCTCGAAGGTCCTCGCGATTCCACACCTTCGCTTCGAGAAGATTCAGGAAAGGATAAGTCAGGCGCCTATTCTTCCTGCCCCCGCGCCCCTGCCCGTCGCCAAGGGAGAACACACCGCGGAGGTAGTGGCGATAGCGGCTTCGACCGGCGGCCCGCCGGCCGTTCAGCAGGTGCTCATGGGCATACCGAGGGAGATGGTCTCGCCCATCGTCATCTGCCAACATATGCCTCCCATTTTCACGCGGCTCTTCGCCGACAGGCTCTCTACGCTTATAGGGCGGAAGGCCAAGGAGGGGGTTGACGGAGAGCCGCTCTCTCCAAACGAGGTCTATGTTGCACCTGGAGGCTGCCAGATGGGGGTCCGCTCGGACGAAAACGGCAGGCGGCTCATGATTTCGGAACGAAAGCCGGATGACAGATTCGCCCCGTCGGCCAACTATCTTTTTTCGAGCGTCTCCAGGACTTGCGGCAGCCACTGCCTGGCGGTCGTCTTGACCGGTATGGGAGACGACGGGCTGGAAGGCGTCAAGGAGCTTAAATCGGCCGGAGGCAAAGCCATAGCCGAGTCCCAGGATACGGCCGTGATTTACGGCATGCCACGAGTGATAGCCGAGGCCGGACTGGCCGACCACGTGATTCCCCTCGCGGAGATAGCTCCTTTGGTCGGCCGTTACGGGCTGGTGCAGCCGTGACTACGACATTCGGCTCCATGTTTCCGATAGGCGAGCTAGGCGGTTGCTTTTCAAGGGGTTGTTTGCGTTAGCCCTTGACCTGTGCTAAAGTAGTACGACCTGGAGGCTATAGGGTGGACGATCATAGCGACCTTTTCAAGAAAAGCCAAGAATTCCTTCAGATGGTGAACCAGCAGAAGGATTTCATCCAGGATGTTCTTAAAGAGAACGAACGGCTGAGGTTTCAAATCGCCGGACTGCAAGGCAAGTCAACCAGCGACCCCCTCGTCTCGCAGGAAATGGCCCTCCTTAAGAAGAAGGTCGAACAGCTGGAGGCGCAGAAGGCGGAAATCGAGCGCCGTTTCCAGAACGTCGAGGCCGAAAACAAGGATTTCGCCCAGCGCTACATCGAAATCGAGGAGCAGAACAACAACCTGGCCAACCTCTACGTTGCCTCTTACCAGCTTCATTCGACGCTCGACTTTCAGGAAGTGCTCCATATCGTGATGGAGATCGTCATAAACCTGATCGGGGCCGAGATATTCTCCATCATGCTTCTCGACGAGAAGACGAACGACCTCGGCGTCCTCGCCCATGAAGGATACGACGAGGACGTGAAGTTTCCCCGCGTTCACATCGGAGAAGGCGTCATCGGGTCAGTGGTCAAGACAGGCGAATCCTACTACATCAACCAGGCCGGCAGCGGCTACAAGGTTGACTTCCTCCATCCGCTGGCCTGCATTCCTCTGAAAATCAAGGAAAACGTCATAGGCGTCATCAACATTCATAAGCTGCTCGTCCAGAAGGACGCCTTCACGGCCGTTGATTACGAGCTCTTCTCTCTTCTCGCGGCGCACGCGGCAACCGCGATATTCTCGAGCCGGCTCTATTCCCAGTCGGAGAGAAAGCTGACGACCATACAGGGATTCCTCGATCTGCTCACCACCTCTGGACAGAGGGGATAGGGGTTAGCATGGACAGCCTTCGCTTCCTCATCGTGGAAGACTCCCCCACAATGCGGCAGCTCATCTCCTTTTCGCTCAAGCGCTTCAAGGGCTGCAAGATCGTGGAGGCGGTTGACGGCGTTGACGCGCTGAAGAAACTCCAGACCGAGGAAGTGGACATGATCCTTACCGACATCAACATGCCGGTGATGGACGGCCTCAAGCTCGTGACGCTCGTCAAGCAAAATCCCAAGCTCAGGGAGCTTCCCATCGTCATCATAACCACCGAAGGGGCTCAGGAGGACCGCGACCGCGGGCTCGCCCTGGGCGCCGACGCTTACATCAGCAAGCCGATACAGTCCTCCCACCTTCTCAAAGTCATAACCGACCTTCTAGAGAAAAAGCGCTAGCATCCTATGGCCAGCGTGGAGCGTTCAAGCTCCGCCAGTTCAAGCCAAACCCGAAATCAACCGCGCCGGCTGAAGCTGGATTTGAGTTTCGTGGGAACCGGCCTGCACGGATGGCAGTCCCAGGCCAAAGGCAACACTGGCCATGACGAGCTCGCCGCCGCGCTTCGTTCGATCCAGGCGGGCGCATCCTCGCTCACCGGCTGCTCGCGCACCGACAGCGGCGTTCACGCCAGGCGCTTCTGCGCCCATGTTGACGTCGCAAAACAGAGATCGTGCGAGCAGATACTGAAGGGACTGAACGCGGCCCTGCCGCCTGGCATGAGAGTCCACAAGGCCGCCGCCGTCTCCAGCGACTTTCACGCCCGGTTCGGCTGCGAGGGCAAGACCTACAAATACTTCCTCTATCTCGGGCCGGTCGCGCCTCCCGCGCTCGCTCCATATCTCTGGGCATGGCAAGGCAGGCTCGACGCGGCCAAGCTATCCGAAGCCGCCCGCCTTTTTGAAGGCACGCATGATTTCTCACTTTTCACTACCGCCGACGGAAGAGAGCGCAACACGACGAGGCAGGTCAAGTCGTGCCGGGCGGAACGAAGCGGCGACTTTCTCGTTATCATCGTCGAGGGACCTTCGTTTCTTCACCGTATGGTCCGCTGCATGGCCGGCGCGTTAGTCGCCGCCGGCTCCGGCAAGATGAGCGAGGATGAGCTGGCCGCGGCCCTCTCCGGCAAGCGCGGCAACGCCGTCATCCACGCGCTTCCGGCCCAGGGCCTGCACTTGTGGGAGGTTCGTTACGGCGAGACCAAGGCCGCCGAGAGTTTCGGCGAGTGGCCCAAGCGGCCCTCGTGGGTGTTGGAGGGAGTTGGCGGAGCCTGAGGAGAGCACATGTCCATTGATCCCGGATGGCTTTTCGTTTCCATCATCGTCTCCGGCATCGGCGGCGGCCTCTTTCTTTACGGAAAGAAGCAGTCCCGGTGGCCACAACTCGTCGCCGGCCTCGTGCTGATGGTTTATACCTACTTCATAAGCAGCATAGTCCTGATGATCGTCATAGCTGTCGCGATCATCGCCGCTCTCTGGTGGGTCACTCGCCACGGCTGGTGAAAAGGGCTTGGGCTCCCCCACCCGTTACACGAGTTTGTTAAGCCCCTCTTTCATTTCCTTTAGAAGATCTTCCTTGTCCTCGCAGCCGACCGACAGCCTGACGAGGCCGTCGCTGATGCCCGCGGCCAGCCGGTTCTCCCTGCTCATTCCGGCGTGGGTCATCGAAGCCGGATGCTGAATAAGCGTCTCGATTCCGCCGAGCGAAACGGCGAGGGTCATCAGGCTCGTCCCGTCGAGGAATCTCTTTCCCGCTTCAATGCCGCCCTTCAGCTCGAACGAGATCAGCGACCCGGGCCCATCCATCTGCTTTTCGATAAGCGCCTTTATCGCCGGCTCTTTTTCAAGCCCGGGATACTTCACCCACTCGACCGCTGGGTGCGAGGCAAGAAGCTCCGCGACCGCGCGTGCGTTCTCCTGCGCGGCGCGAACGCGAAGCGCCAGAGTCTTCGTGCCCCTGAGGACGAGCCACGCCTGATGAGGGTCCATCGTGCCGCCGAGGTGCGTCAGGACGGGACGAACCTTCTTGAATAGCGGCTCGTCCTTGAAAACGATGATCCCTCCAACGACATCGGAATGGCCGTTGATGAACTTGGTCACCGAGTGGAGGACGATGTCCGCCCCGTGCCTCAGCGGCTTCTGGAGGATCGGGCTCATGAAGGTGTTGTCAACGACCAAGAGCGCCCCGTTCTTGTGCGCCCACTCCGAACAGGCGCCCAGGTCGGTTATCGAAAGCGTCGGATTCGTCGGTGTCTCGACGTACAAGAGCTTTGTATTGGGGCGCCACGCGGCCTTAACGGCGCCGGTATCGCCGGTGTCCACGAAAGTCGCCGAAACGCCGAAACGGACGAAGTCCCTCTCCAGGATGATGCGGGACGGCCCGTACATCGCGCTCGACGCGACGACGTGGTCGCCCTGCCCCAGAAGGGCGAAATAAAGCGTCGAGACGGCGGCCATTCCCGTGGAGGTGGCGAGCGCCAGAACGCCCTCTTCGAGCGCCGCGATATTGTCTTCCAGCATCTTCGTCGTCGGGTTCCCGAGCCTCGTATAGATGTACCCGGGCTCCTTCCCGGCGAACCTCGCCGCCCCCTGCTCCGCCGTCTCGAAAGCGAAGGTGGAGGTCTGATAGATGGGAGCGACGACGGAGCCGAACTCCTTGTCCGGCTCCTGCCCGGCGTGAATGCACAGCGTGTCCGTCCTGAAATCCTTCTTGTGCTTGCTCATTGAAGCCCCTTAAGGAAGCGCGGCGGAGCGCCACGCAGAGCGCATTCTCTCACGTCCCGGCCCGTTGCGCAATCAGACTGGCATTTAGCACCCCCTTGCAAGACTGCTGGCAGGCTCTGCAACACTGTTGGCGGGCTTTGCGAGAGTTGCGGCGGGCTTTGCAACACTGTTGGCGAGCTTTGCGAGAGTTGCGGTGGGCTCTGCAACGCTGTTGGCGGGCTTTGCGAGAGTTGCGGCGGGCACTGCAACACTGTTGGCGAGCTTTGCGAGAGTTGCGGCGGGCTCTGCAACGCTGTTGGTTGGCTTTGCGGGACTGTTGGTGGGGTTTGCGAGAGTGTTGGTGGCCTCTGCAACGCTGTTGGCGGGCTTTGCAGGACTGTTGGTGGGCTTTGCGAGAGTTGCGGCGGGTTCTGCAACATTGTTGGTGGGCTTTGCAAGGCGCGCATGCAACAGTGCGCAACACGCGAAGCGCGGGCAAGCAACGGTGCTCCTCTCATCGTAACTGGTTGATATACCAGCCGTTACACGGCCCATGCCCGCCTACTCCGCCCGATGCCGGGCTGGATTGGCGCGAGGGAATCGCTTCGCCGCGCCGCCCCCAGCAATACCGGACTTTGAACGGCGCGGGCGGGGCCAAAGCCCCGCCCGCCTATGCCTTGCATCTTTTGCTATTCACGAATCACCAATCACGAGCCGGAAGCCGGCCTTTGCCAGCAAAGGCCGCTATGCGAGGGAACGGAGCCCCTCCCCGTGGGAGGGTTCTCCAGAACCCGAAGGCGCAATCGGCGTCTGGAGACGCCTCCTACACATCCAACCTTCTCACGTCTTCGTCTCCGGCGGCTTGGGGGTGCTCTGATTGCCGGTGGGGGGCGTCGCTTCTCCGCCTCCGCCGTTCCCGCCGTGGTTGCCGTGGCGGTGCAGAATCGAAAAGTTATACTTGGCCGCCTGCGTGGCGTCCGCCGCGTAGAGTTCGTGCCCGCCCCCGTTGATCACCTTCAGCCCGATGTAAAGAAGCGCCTTCTGGATGTAGAACTCCTGAACCGCCGAGGGCAGTTCCCTCAGCCGCTTCACCTCCTGGGCCGCGTCCTTCGACGAGATGGCGCTTTCGAGTTCCTTCCCTTCGGCCAGCAGCTTGTCCAACCCGGCGCCGTGAAGCAAGGGAAGGTTCGCTTCCAAAAGCTTCACCATCTCCGTCACCTGCGCCGCCAGAGCCGGGCCCGTTCGCGCCCGCGAGATGCGCGTCAGCCCGTCGGGCATCGCCTTTCCCATGTTCGCCGCGTTGGACGCCCTCTTCGCTACCTTTCGCCGCCATACCTTCGCCCTCTTGAAGGCCGCGTTCTGCTCGCGAGTGGCGTCCCGCGATTCAGCCGCCATCAAGGCCTTGTCCTGCCTCGCCGCGTTCACCGCGTCCCGCGCCGCCCCCACCTCGCCGATGTACCCCTCCGGCAGCAAATCCGAGAGCGGCTTCCCGTCCAGCGCCGCCAGCCCAAGCGTGTATCCGGCCTGCTCCACAAGATAATCAGCCCTGTTCCGGGAACCGATGACAACCAACTCTTCCCGCGAAAGTTCAGTGATCATCGAACACCTCCCTTCAGACAACGCTTCAATAAACCCGGCTTCACCCTAACCCCTCAACACAACCCGCCCCGGACGATCCAAGGACGGGAAGGAAAAATCAATCATTGACAGCAGCCAGCGCTGTTAGTTAATGGAAAACAAAGCGCGACGAGCTTCGCACCAAATTCATTGGCTTTCCTGCTCTTGCTGCGCGAACAGATCGAACAGAATTTTTCCACTTGGTTCGATGGCAATCGGACCTTTGGCTGTCAGCACTATTTGGCCGTCAAAGGTCCAGTCTTGCGCGTCTCTAGC
>DAHXMK010000185.1 GCA_027365515.1 Candidatus Aminicenantota bacterium | reverse complement strand
GCTGTCCCGAAATAACACCGTACCAGGCGGCCACCAACAGCACCACTCCCAGAGCAAGGGTGGCCACGTACTGGCCCCAGCGTGGAAGCTTAGCAAACTGCTCCATGGCTCCCTCCTTACCCTATATTCCGGCGCTCGCCGGCGCCTTTGGTTTCGGTTGCGGTTTGGGGGCTGCCGGAGCCACGGAGGGCTTTGTCTGAACAGGCTGAACGCCAGCCACCTGGTAAGTGAAGGTCATCGTGAAGCTGTAGACCTCCGTCTTTCCGGAGGCCTGCTTGATGTTGCCCATCTGGGGGTTCACAAAATCAGGGAGGCCGACCACGTTGTCGTAGTACGTGGAGATCGTCTTGATGCTGCGCGCCATCCCGTCAATCTTGATCTGGCCGTTCCCCGTCTGGCTCACAGAGGTGTACCATGCGCCATCAGGGAGGACCTCGACCAGCCTGTTCATCAGGCGGACCGGCAAGCTCTGTTGCTCCTTGAGTTGCCTGATCTGGTCGAGCTTCTGCGAGAACTCCGCCTTTTTCTTTTCAAGGTCCGCCACCTTTTGACGAGCGTTCTCGTATTTCTTCAGCTCGATCTTCTGGGCGGCGATAGTGTTCTCCATTTTAGTGTTTCGAATGAAGTAATAGGTCATGGTCAAGAGGGCGGCCGCCACGAAAAAGAGAAGAATCGCCCCAAGCAGGATGTATGGCGGTGCGCCTTCGGCCGATTTCGGCGCTCCTGCCGCCGGAGGGACGAAAGCGCCTGGCTTACCCTTCTTAACCCGCTCCTCGCCGAGCAAGTTGATGCGGATCATTTATGCCCCCATCTTCCGAAGGGCCAGGCCCACGGCGACGGCAAAACTCGGGGCCAGGCGGTTAATGGTGTCGACCGGGAACTCCCGCTCTGAAACCGTTATGTTCTGGAACGGGTTCATGACCTCCACGGGAATGCCGAAGAACTGCGAGAGGTAGCGGTCGAGGTTAGGGACCTTGGTCCCTCCGCCGGATAGCACTACCTTATGGATGGTATTTTCGCCAGTCGTCACTCTGAAAAAGTCAATGGTCTTTTTCAGTTCAGCGCCGAACTCCTCGGTCACGGCATTCAGGATGGGGACCGCCTGCTCGGCGCGGACGCCTTCGGAACCTTCGCCCTTTTTGACCGCTTCGGCCTGGTCGAAAGTCAGGCTCATCTCGCGCTGAAGGGTGTCGGTGTAGTTATTGCCGCCGGCCTGAATATCGCGCCAGAACAGCGGCGTGGTGCCCTTCATGACGCTGAGGTTCGTCGTGCTAGCGCCCACGTTGACGAGGACGGTCACCTCGTTGCCATTGATTGGATAATTGGTTTCGTAAGCGTTCTGCACGCAGAACGAGTCAATATCTATCGCCGAGGCATTCAGCCCGGCCTGCCCCAGGATGGAGGAGTACTCCCCTATCAAATCCCTCTTGGCGGCCACCAGCAGAACGTTCAGGTTGCCAGTTGCTGGGTCGCTGTCGAGAACCTGGTGGTCTATCTTTACTTCCTCCAGGTCGAAGGGGATGTACTGGCCCGCCTCCCATTGGATGGCCTCGGCAAGCTCCGCCTCGCTCATGGCGGTCATCGTGATCCGCTTCGTGATCACGGAGTTTCCATCCACCGAGGTCGCGGCATTGAAGTTCTTGACCCCTCCCTCCCTGACCAGCTTCTGGATGGCGGCTATGACGGCGCCGGAATCCATCACCGTCCCGCCAACCACGGCTTCAGGGGGAAGCGGCTCTATGCCGAAGGCCTCCAGCTTGAAACCCTTGCCCTTGCCCAGATCCTTGAGCTCCACCATTTTGACGGCGGAAGACCCAATGTCCAGTCCCAACAGGTTCTTGCTTTTTGAGAAGAACACCGTAGGCTCCCCTTCCTAAGGCGTCTAAGCGCCCCCGAAAACTAATCCACTACTTTAAGATATCCCTCTTAAAGCCAAAAGTCAAGTGCAAAAACAACCTACCCCTCTCCACGCTGTTTACCTCCCGCTCCACGTTACGGTTGCTGCCACCCTAAAACTCCCGCCAGTAAAGCGTTACAGCTATCGGAGCCGGTTCTGAACGAGCCTTTTGCGCAGCCGGCGCCGGACCCTCTGAAGGTAGTGTACCCCACTTCCGGGGAGGCTTGTCAATGCCCCCCCAGAAGTGGTACCTTTACTACCTCGCCGCAAACTACGGCGACACCCCCGGAGGCCCCTTTGGCGCACCAGGAACCTCAGCACGCACCCCAGGCGTCGTTGCGGCACATTGACGACCTGCTAGCCAAGGAGGGGTTGCCCGCCAACTTGGAGGCGGAGCGCGGGCTTCTGGGCGCCGTTCTTCTCAACAACGCTCTTCTTGATGAAGTGGGACCGGTCCTTCACGAGGATGATTTCGCCTTCCCGGCCCACAAGCGAATTTTCAGGGCGCTCGCGGATCTGCGCCAGAAGCAGCAGGCGATGGACCTGGTCACCGTCACCGACGCGCTCAGGCAGCGCGGCGAGCTTGAAGCCGTGGGCGGCGCCGGCAAGCTCGCGGAGTTGATAGAAGGCGTGCCTCTTCTGGAATCGGCTGAGCACTACAGCAGAATCATAAGGGATAAGGCGATTCTCCGGAGGCTCATCCAGAAGGCGTCAACCATAATTTCGAGCGCCTACGCCTCGTCCGGCGACGCGGAAACCGTCCTCGCCCAGGCCGAGCAGGCGATCCTCGACGTCGGCGAGAGGATGGTCACGCGCACCCTGGTCAGCCTCAAGGATTTCGCGCCACAGGCAATGGAGACTCTTCTCGCCCTCAGCAAGAGGGACGAGCACGTGACCGGCGTCTCGACCGGGTTTGGCCAACTCGACAACTTGACGTCGGGCTTCCAAAAGTCGGACCTGATAATTGTCGCCGCGCGCCCGTCGGTCGGCAAGACCGCCTTCGCGCTGAGCCTGGCCATAAACGCGGCTCACGCCGGCCATTCCGCGGCGCTTTTCAGCCTTGAAATGAGCGCCGAGCAGCTTTTCTTCAGGCTGTTGAGCATGGACAGCCACGTTGAACTGAGGAAGATAAGAACCGGCCGAATACCGAAAGAGAGGCAGACGGAAGTTTCCAAGTCTCTCGTACGGCTGGAGCGCCTGCCTATATATATTGATGACAGCCCTCTCTTGAACCTGTTGGAAATGGGCGCCAAGCTGAGGCGCCTCAAAGCCTCCAAAGGGCTGGACATGGTGATAGTGGACTATCTTCAGTTGATGCGCGGAGCCGGCAAGTTCGAAAACCGGAACCAGGAAGTCTCCTCCATTTCGCGCGGGCTGAAGGCCCTGGCAAAAGAACTGCAAGTTCCGCTCATCGCACTCTCGCAGCTTTCGCGCGCCCCCGAAAAGAGAGGCGAGGGGAAAGAACCCATACTCTCCGATCTTCGCGATTCGGGCTCGATAGAACAGGACGCCGACCTCGTCATGTTCCTGCACAGAAACACCAACCCAAGGGCCGAAGAGTCCGAGTCGAGGGGACGAGCCAAACTCATAGTGGCGAAGCAGCGCAACGGCCCGACCGACACCGTCACCCTCACCTTCCTTGAAGAAGAGGTTCAATTCGCCAATTACACTCCCGGCTTCGGCGAGGGAGAAGCCGATGGCTGATCCGCGGTTCGAAAATCGTCCCACCGTCCTTGAAGTAAATCTGGACGCGATCCGCCGAAACGCCGAGAAACTCAAGCGACACGCGGCGGGCGCCTCCCTTCTGGCCGTCGTCAAAGCCGACGCGTACGGCCACGGGGCCGTGCAGGTGGCCTCGGCCTTGGAACGCTCGTCGCTGGCCGAATGGTTTGGCGTCGCGCTTCTTGAGGAGGCGGTCGTGCTGAGAGAGGCCGCCATCGAGCGCCCCATCCTGATGCTCGGCCCGCTGCACCCCTCGCAGGCAAGGGCGGCGCTCCACCACCGGCTCACTCCGGCGATCTACAACCTGGAAATATTGGAAGCGGTTTCTCAGGCTTCGGAGCGAAGGCCGGTCTCCATCCACTTGAAGGTTGACAGCGGCATGGGGAGGCTCGGCTTCAGGCCGGAGGAGCTGCCCGCGGCGCTCGAAGCCTTTAGCTCGCGCCCGTGGCTCAAGGTCGAAGGCGTTTTCTCGAACCTAGCTAGCGCCGATGATCCCGGCTCGCCCCAGACCGATTCTCAAATAGCCTCGTTCAAAGAGATGCTCTCTGCGGTCCGCGCCGCCGGCCACGATCCCGAGTGGATTGACCTCGCCAACTCCTCCGGGCTTCTCGCTCATCCGGAAAGCAGGTTCAAGATGGTCCGCCCCGGCCTCACTCTTTACGGCCTCCGCCCCTCCGCGAAACTGCCTGACATCTCCCTCGAAACGGCGGCCGCCTTCAAGACCATCGTCATCCAGGTGAAGAACCTGCCCGAAGGCGTCCCGGTGGGCTACGGCGCCTCCTACGTCACTCCAAAGCCGCAGAAGGTCGGCATACTCCCAATAGGTTACGCCGACGGCCTGCCCAGGTGCGCCGGAAACGGGCGCGGCCACGTCCTCGTGCGCGGGAAACGGTGCGAGCTTCTCGGACGAGTCAGCATGGACCTCTGCGCCGTTGACCTTGACGCCGTCGGGCCCGTGGATGCCGGCGAGCCTGTCACGCTGTGGGGCAGGGACGGCGGCGAGAGCCTGACTCCCGCGGATTGGGCCGCATGGTCGGGCACGATACCGTACGAAATCACCACCCACATCAACCATCGGGTCGCCCGCCGATACCTCCTCGACGACAAGTGGACGTGACGCGACTGATGGTCGGCAATGCCTCTTAACCTGGCCAGCGCCTCAAACTCTCATCATCTTGATTTGCCAAAAGCGCGCCTGTAACGATGGCTCGATTGATAGTTCGCTGGCTCGGAGAAGCTCCCTGGCTTATACTATGGCCGTGGGAGGTCGGCCATGAGATCCTCTCGTCGAAATTTCTCCGCGCTCTTGATCGCCGCGCCACTGGCTCTTCTTGCCGCTATTGGAACATTCGCGGCGCCGACTGCCGTATTGGTTGACACCTCCAGGTCGGTTCCCAAGGCTCGATTCGAGGAGGCAAAAAAGGCTCTTGCCGACATGATGCCGGTGCTCGCGGCGCAGGGGCCGGTCTGCCTTTACGCCTTCAACGATTCGCCGGTTAAGGTTTGCGATTTCACCGCCGACCCTTCGGAGTTGCAGGCGGGGATTGCCAAGCTGGAACAGGGTGGAAACTACACCCTCCTCTACGACTGCGTTTTCTTCGCGGTGAAGACTCTCGCCGAAAAAAAGGAGCCGGGGGTCATTCTTCTCGTGACGGACGGCAAGGACGAAAATTCGGCGGTGACCCTCGAGGACGCGGCCTCGCGCGCCGTCGAAGCCCACGTCGGCATAGTGACCGCCGGGCTCGGCTCGTCGCTGGACCTCAAGACTCTCAGGCGGCTGGCGACTTTGACGGGCGGCCAATACGCCGGCGAACTGCCGGGCGCGGACCTTCGCCAGTCTTTCTCGCAAACCGTCTCATCGCTGGTCCAGTTCCCGCCTCCGCCGGCACCGGCGAAACCGCTCCCCGCTCCCGCGCCGGTGGTCCAGCCCAAACAGCCGCAGGGCAACATGACCGCGATTCTCCTCGTCATCCTTGGCGTGCTGGTGGCGGGGCTGGCAATAATCGCCGCGATCATTTTGCGAAGGACGCGCAAGCCGGAGGAACGTGCCTGCGAGGAGTGCGGCCACCTCCTCAACATGTGGGAGACGGAGTGCCCCGTGTGCCTCGCAAAGAAGCTCGCGATCACCAACCCCGGCGTCTCGCCGCAGACGCCGGCGGCGCCGCCGCTTCCCGACATTGATCCGGCGCTGATGAAGAAGACGCCTTCGAGCGAGCTTCTCGACCACACGATGGTGCTCGATGAAATTCCCGTGCTGGTGCTGAAGCGGCCCGGCGGCCCGCCACGAATGTTCCAGCTTCCGGCAAGCCAGGTCGTCTCGGTGGGAAGGGACAAGGTCAACACCATACAGGTCGCCGACCAGACGCTCTCGGGACAGCACTTCAGGATCATCCCGAAGGAGGGCGCCTACTACCTCGCCGACCTCCAGTCCACCAACGGCACCTTCTTAAACGGCGAAAGGGTCACGCTGAAAGAGTTGAAGCCGGGAAGCGTGATTCACGTCGGCCAATGCGAGTTCACCTTCAGGCTGGAACAGAGAAGGCTGAACTGAGCCCCGGCTGCCTGGAGGCGGTTGCTCAAAGACAGGCCGCCAGATTCGTTGGAGCAGCAGAACCGCTTCTCGGCTCTTATCAACCTATGAACTTATCCCCTCATCAATTATTTCTATCTCATGCGTGATCTCGGCCGTTTTACCCAGCATGACGCTGGCCGAGCAATATTTGTCCCGAGAAAGCTCGACCGCCTTGCGGACCTTCTTGGGATCAAGGCCCCGGCCCGAGACCAGATACTTGAGGGCGATCTTCGTGAAGACCTTCGGGGATTCGCCGGCGCGCTCGGCCTCGGCGGAGACCTCGATGCGCTTGACCTTCTGCCGCATCTTTTCGAGGATCGTCCTCACGTCAACACCGGTGCAGCCGCAGAGCCCCAAGAGAAGATACTCCATCGGCGACGGGGCCGACTGGGGCTTGTCGCCTTCGGGGGCGTCCATCATCGCCCAGTGGCCCGAACCGCTCTCTCCGGCGAAGGAGCCGGCGCCGATCCAAAGGGCACGAGCCTTCATGGTCTACTCTCCAAATTCCACGACTGCAATTTAGTGCCCTCTAACTGACTTGTCTTTCTCGACGGAAAAGAGATTTTCTTCTTATTGGGAGGGCCATTCCCTCCCCCTCCGCTGGCAAAGCCAGACGGAGGAACCCCCACCCTTGGACGCCTTCTTCGCCTTCGGCTCGAAGGCCCCAATCCCTTTCGAGATGAAAGAAACCTCCCAGCCAAACCAAGCGTTCGTCGCTATCTGTGGAAAATGTCCAAGCCCAATCTCGGGATTGGGGTTCTACCCCTCGGGCTGGAGGGGCGTGATCTTGAGGAGGCGGTCCGATGGGGACCAGTCGGCGCGCCCTCTCGCCACCTTCAACAGGTACTGC
>DAHXMK010000253.1 GCA_027365515.1 Candidatus Aminicenantota bacterium | reverse complement strand
TCGGTCACATACCGCTACAAGCCGATCCTCGACAGGCGCGAATCCTTCATCTGGAGGACCGAGTACATGAGAAAGGACGCCGGCTTTGAAAACGTCCAGGCGTCAGGCTCCACGCCAGAGCCGTCCTACCTGGTGGAAGGGACGGACAGATGGAAGGGCGCCTTCTCGTTCGTGGACTGGCAGTTCACTAGGGGCTGGTTCCTTGGGGCGCGCGGTGACTGGGTGCGCCATCCCGACGGCGGCAACGATTCCGGCGGCGCCCTCGTGCTGACTTACTTCCCGAGCGAGTTTCAAAAGTTCAGGCTGCAGTTCTCGCGGACGAACTACGCGGGGCTCGGCGGCAGGAACGCGCTGGTCTTCGAGTACGGCTTCGCGATCGGCCCCCACGGCGCCCATCCATTCTAGGAAGGAGAAAGCATGCGAAAAATTTTGCTGACGCTCTTGGCTCTTCTGGCGCTGCCGGCTTTCGCCTACGGCAAGCTTCGCGTCGTTTCGACGCTTCCCGATTTCGCCTGGCTCGCCGAGCAGGTGGGAGGCGATTTCGTACAGGTGAAGTCGCTGGCCAGGGGTTCCCAGGACCCTCACTTTGTTGACCCGAAACCCTCTTACCTGGTGGACCTCCACAGGGCCGACATCCTTCTGCTCGACGGCATGCAGCTCGAAGTCGGCTGGCTGCCGCCTCTCCTACAGCAGTGCGGAAACGGGCGCATCCAGCCATCGGCTCCCGGATACGTTGACTTGAGCCAGTTCATCAAGCCGATAGAAGTACCCGTCGGTGGAGTTGACCGCTCGATGGGGGACATGCACCCGATGGGCAATCCCCACTACCACCTCGACCCTTACAACATGGCGCTCATCGCCGAGGGCATCGGCGGCGCGTTCGGAAAGCTCGACGCCACCCACGCGGCCCAGTACGCCGCCAACGCCGAAAAGACCGCCGAGGCGATGCGCGCGCTAGGCGCCGAAGTGACGGCTATGCTTGCGCCGCTGAAAGGCGAGCCGGTCGTCACTTACCACAGCACGCTCGACTATTTCTTCTTGAGGTTCGGGTTCGACATCGTGGGCTATATAGAACCCAAGGCCGGCATCAAGCCGAGCCCTTCAAGCCTCATGGAGCTTGAGCAGAGGATGAAGGAGAAGAAGGCCAAGCTGATAATCAGCGAAGCCTACCAGGATCTCAAGACGGCGCGGCGGGTCGCCGACGACACCGGGGCGAAGCTGGCCGTCATCCCTTCTTACACCGGCGGCGCGAAAGGGGCGGAGACCTATCCGGACCTCATCAGGTATATCGCCCGCTCGATATTGGAGGCGTCAAGTGGCTGAAGCGGTCTTCTCGTTTGAAAACGCGGCGGTGGGCTACGGCCCGCCGCTGCTTCGCGGCGTCAACTGGATGGTCGAAGAGGGGCAGTTCTGGGGAATATTCGGCCCCAACGGCGCCGGCAAGACGACGCTCATCAAGACGCTGTTGGGAGCGCTGAAGCCGCTTGCCGGGCGCGTCGAGATGCGTCCGGGGATAACGGTCGGCTACGTCCCGCAACTTTCGCAGGTGCGCGAGAGCATGCCGCTCACGGTGAGGCAGGTGATCAAGCTCGGGGCGCTGGGGCTGCGGGGCCTTCCCACGATTGCCGAGACTCTGGCGCGCGTGGGGCTCGAAGGGCGGGAGCATGACCTCTTCACGTCGCTCAGCGGCGGACAGCGCCAGCGCGTCATGGTGGCGCGCGCGCTTCACCGGCGCCCGCGCCTTCTCATTCTCGACGAGCC
>DAHXMK010000179.1 GCA_027365515.1 Candidatus Aminicenantota bacterium | reverse complement strand
TTACCGTAGCAGGCCGTCAGTAGCCGAATTCCTTGCAGCGGCCGGTGCCGGTGCAGGGCTTCCCCGGTTCGAGGATGCACCTTCCGCCGGAGGTGCAGGCGCCGCCGAGGATGTCGGTCAGGACCTGTTTCTCGGGGGAGGGCAGTGTTGCCGAGACAACCGCGCCCGCATGGCTTTCGCCGGCGGGCGGAGGCGCCTCGACGGCGGCCTTCCCGGCTTGAGCCAGATGCACGCCGAATCCCGATATTCTGACGAACCAGCGGGCGAAAGTTTCCCGCATTCTGGGCGGGTACTGGCCCAGCTCAAGCAACGCCTCTACCGCCGGCCTGTCCATGTGAACCGGGCGGCCGGAGCGGAGCGCCTCAATCACCTGATCCACGAGAGGGTCGCCCGCTTGAAGGTAAGCTAGGCGCGAAAGCTGGGCGAGCGTCAATGAAGAGATGAAAAGAGAACCTTCGCTCTCCGCCCCGGCCGGCGGGCTCACGGAGGGCGAATGGGCTGCCCGGCCAATCGCCGGTTCTTCGCCCAGGAGGCGGAGCGCTCCTTGCGCGACGGACTTCAGCCTGTCGTCCACGCGCCGTCCTCTCTGGCGGGCACGAAGCTCACCGCGTCAATCACTCCGAGGATCACGGCGTCAACCGGGTTCGGGCCGAGGCCGATCGCGTCAACGGCGCTCTGCCCTTCGAGGCAGACCAGAACTTCGTCGCCGACGCCGGAGTCAACGAGGTCAATCGCGGTCATCGGGCCGCCCTTCGGCTCGCGGCCAAGGCCCAAAGGCTGGACCTGGAGAAGCTTCTGGCGGTCGTACTTCGGGAACTTCACCGTGCAGACGACCTCGCCGATGACGCGCCCGATGATCATGGCTTCCGCTCCCTGATTTCGTCAACCACGCCGACGACTGCGGCGTTGCACGGGACGATGTCGGGGAGAAAGGCGTAGGAAGCTTCGCGGCCCGTCGAGTAGAGCACCGTCTCTCCCGCGCCAACGCCAATCGCGTCGAGCGCCCAGAAGGGCTTCTCGCGCCCCTCCAAAGGCTCGATGCAGAGGATTCTCTGCCCGCTCAAATGAGGGTCCTTGATGGTGCAGTAAAGGTGCCCGACGACCCGCCCGACGTTCATTTTTTCTTGTCCAGGTTGACGGCGTCCACGATGCCGACGATCGTGGCGTCAACCGGGGCGTTCTCCGTCTTGTCGGTCATTCTCGCGGACGAGCCGGTGCAGATGATGACGGTCTCCTTGAAGCCGGCCTGCACGGTATCGGCGGCCACTTCGTACGATCCGTCGAACTCGCGCTCCGGCGTCAATGTGGCGACTATGAGGAGCTTCAGCCCCGTCAGGCGCGGGTCTTTCCTGGTCGCTACGACGGTGCCGACTACTTTGCCAAGGCGCATGGCCTGTTCCCCCTCGAGGGGCGCCCCGGACGCGTCCGACCCTAACAGGAGCGAAGGCCGGGGGAAAGCTGGGCCGCCAGCGGTTCGGCGGCTTCGCGCCGCCTCCGGTTAACGGTTGGCCGTTGACTTGCCGATGGGAAGCACGTCTTCAAGCGAAGCGTGCGGCCTCGGGATCACGTGCACCGTCACCAGCTCGCCGACCTTCCTGGCGGCCGCGGCGCCGGCATCGGTGGCGGCTTTCACCGCCGCGACGTCCCCGCGCACTATGGCGGTGACGTAGGCCCCGCCCACTTTTTCCCATCCGATCAGCGTGACCTTGGCGGCCTTCACCATCGCGTCGGAAGCCTCTATCATGGCCACCAGGCCCTTGGTCTCTATCATTCCCAGCGCTTCGCCGTAGTCGCCCATCACTTCCTCCTGTGGATGCCAGGCCCCCTTGGGCCGCACGCCCCGATTCTACCGGAATTGTCCCTTCGCGGCAAGCCGCGCGAAATCCGCGAGCATCTTCTGAAGATCGTCGCGCTTCAGATAGATTCCGTCCTCGCCGGAAGCGACCGGGCAGTTTGAGCAGGCCTGGGATGGAAGGGGCGAAAGGCCGTACCCCTTGCCCAGCTCCTTCAGCCTGGAGACGGCCTCTTCCGGCAAGAGCTTCCCTCCGCCGAGCAGCTTCGCGTAAAGAAAAATCCTGGCCGCCTGTTCGAGCGTCTCCATCCTGAAATAGGCCGTCCTAACGTCCTGCCCGACGGTCACGGCGCCATGGTTGGCCAGCAGCGCGCCGTTGCAGTTGCTCATCGCGGCGGCGACCCTGCCGGCCAGTTCATCGGTTGATGGAATCTCGAACTGGACGAGAGGAACCTTGCCGAGGGAAATGACCACTTCGGAAAGAAATGGTTGGTCCAGCGCCACGTTGGCGCAGGCGAGCGCTGTCGCGAAGGGCGGGTGGGCGTGGACGACGGCGCCGACGTCATGGCGCTTGTTATAAATCACCATGTGCATCGGCCACTCGCTCGAAGGCGAGCCCGAGAGGACGGCGCCATCCTTTGAAATGCGGGAGAGCGATTCCGGGGAAATCTCGCCCTTGGGAACGCCCGTCGGCGTGGTCAGAAAACCTTCATCTCCGGGAAGCCGCGCGGAGAGATTCCCGTCGGTGGCGGCGACGAAGCCCTTCTCCGCCATCTTCGCGCCGTATAGGACTATTTCCCTGGCGGCCTCCACTCCCCTCCCCCGAGAGATGCTCATGACGTTGAAGCCTATTTCTTCGGAAGCGACCCGCGCAACTGGGCGGCCTTCTGGTCGCCGGGATAGAGCTTGTCAAGCTCGTCGAGCGCCCGCCGGGCCTTGTCCGGCTGTTTCAAGTCCACGCCGTAAACGACCGCTTT
>DAHXMK010000165.1 GCA_027365515.1 Candidatus Aminicenantota bacterium | reverse complement strand
GAAGCGTCCGGAAGAGCGAAGCCCGAAGGCGCGGCTGGAAGCAGTGAAGACGGCACGCCACGCCGTGGCAAGCCCCGGCGCCGAAAGCGGTGGCAAGCCGCCGCACTCCAAAGCCGCGCCAGCCTATGATGCTCCTTCGGTTCATATTCTGGGCGGCTTGATGGCGGCGGCGGCAAGGGCGGGCGCCCATTCGGGTGTCGCCAGGGCGTGGATGTGGGTGTAGGCGGCCCAGACGTTGTTCGCGACGATCGCGTCGCGGCCTCCGCCGACGCCCGTCCCTCTTGCGACGCGGCAGGCTGTATTGGGCGCGGTGACCGAGGGAGCAAGCGCCGAGTAGTGGAATTCGTGCCCCTTGATCTTGGTGCCCTTTGCAAAGAAAGGGTTGTCGCCGTCAACTTCGATTTCGGCGTAGCCGTGGCCTTGCGGCGATTCGTGGACGACGATTTCGTGGGGAAACGCCCCCGCCATTTCGTACCGGTTTCCCTGCCAGTGGATCGCCTTTGAAAGAAGCATCAGCCCGCCGCACTCCGCGTAAACGGGAAGTCCGCTATCGCAGGCGAGCCGCAGCCCCTCGAACCATTCCCGGTTGACGGAAAGCTGGTGGGCGTGCGTCTCTGGAAAGCCTCCGCCGGCGTAAAGGGCGCCGATATCATCTGGAAATCTTCCGTCACGAAGCGGCGATACGGGAACGATCTCGGCCCCCGCGGCTTCGAGCGCTTCCAGGTTCTCCGGGTAGTAGAAAGTGAAGGCTTGGTCTCTGACGACGCCGATCCTCGTCTTGCCAGCGCGTGGCGCGGCCGGAGCCGCCGGGCTTGACTCCAATCGGGGCGCGCCGCTGGCACGGCAAGGTTGAAGTATGAAGATTGAAGTATGAAGCGCGCTGTCATGCGCGCCGCTGGCGGCGTTTGTGATGCCATCCCAGTCAAGGTTCTCGCGGCATATGGCCATTATGGACGACGAGAGATCCTGAAGGCGCGGGTGCTCCTCCGGCGTCACGAGCCCCAGATGCCTTCCAGGCAGAAGCATGTCGCCGCTCCCCCTGGGAAGCGCGCCCAGAACTTTCAGCCCGCAGGATTCCTCGATGGCCTGCCTGATGACGCGCTCGTGGCGCTTGCCGGAGACCTGGTTCAAGACAACTCCGGCGAACCGCACTCCCGGGTCAAGGCGCTGGCAGCCGAGGACCATCGCCGCCGCCGTTCTAGTAACCTTCGTCGCGTTCAAGACGAGAAGCACCGGAGCGCCAAGCGCCTTGGCGAGCTCGGCCGTGCTGTGGGTGCCCTTAGCGTCGAAACCGTCGTACAGGCCGCGGTTTCCCTCTATCACGTTCATACCGGAGCTTGCCGCGTGGCGCGAAAACGACTCCTTCACAACCTCGAACCCCATTAGGTAACTGTCGAGGTTTCTCGCCGCGCTTCCGGAGGCCCAGCGCAGCCACGCGGCGTCAATGTAGTCCGGCCCCTTCTTGAACGCCGCCGCCTCAAGCCCCTTTTCGCGCGCCATTAGAAGAAGGCCGAGGCTGACTACGGTTTTGCCCGAATCTCCCGAAAGCCCCGCCACCACTATTCTTGGAAAACTCAATGCCGCCACGAAGCCTCCTAGGAGTCGCGATTCGGGGATAACGGACAACGATTCAGGGGGCGGGAAAGGAACTGCTTTTTCTCCCGGCCCTTCGCGATTTCGCCGCCGGCGGCGGGATGGGAGAGGCGGAGGGTGGAAGGACGATTGTCCTATTCCCTCCGCTCTCCCCCATCGTCACGCCTTGCTGGCCGGCGGCTTCGGGGTTGTTATCTCTCCCGCGCCGCCTGCTCCGCCGCCGTTCTTCTTTCCCTTTGGGGCCTTTTTGAAGAACGACTCGGCGTAGGGCTTGTTGCTGGAATAGATGTCCAGGAGCCTCGCGTAAATCTTGCGGTACGCGTCGCGCCACAAAAGGGCTTGGGCGCGCGTCGCGCTGGCGGCAAGGCCGGCCGCCGTCAGAGCGGCGTTGTAAGAGGCCATCGCCGCTTGAAGGCCGCCGGCCGCCTCCTGAACCAAGGGGCCGTAAGCCTTGAGGGCGGGGTTCTCCTCGGCGGCGAGAAGGGCGATGATTTTGCCGACGAGGACGAGCTCCTCCGCCAGGGGGGCGAGCGTGACGGCGGTCAGGCCATTGGGAAAGTACTTCAGGTTGAGCGGGTTGGTCCGCCTGTTGGCCCAGCCCATCTGCATCGCCATATAGAGGTCGCGGACCTTTCCGTCAAGCGCCTGGTCCGCCTCGTCGCGCGCGGCCATCGCGTGCTGAACCGCCCGCTCCATGACATTCTCGGTTTCAAGCTTCTTCCGAAGGGCGTCCTGCGCCCCCTGAAAGAGCTGGGCCAGCTCCTTCGTATCTTTCTTGGCCTCCAGGCGGGCAAGAAGGTATTCCCCGAAACCCTCCAGAAGAAGATCGGCTTTCGCTTCGTCATCCGGCATTCTCATCGCTCTCTCCCTTTTGAAAAAGTCCCGCTCCCTAGCGGTTGAACGCGCGCCAAAACACCATTAAACGCCATTTGAACGCCGGAAGGCCCCTTGCGCGGGAGGTCCCAGGCGGCTATGAACCCCAGGGAGGACGATTTCGGCGCCGTTCCCGGCGCCCCGGGCCCTCGGGATCCGCTTCCCGGCGGCCTGGACGCGATCCCGAACCCCCGGGATGTCTTCCCTTCGCCGCTTCATCAGTCTCCCGCCCTTTGGGATGATACCACATGGCCGCTGGATTGGAATCCCGGCCTCCCGGGGGCCTCTTTTTTCCGCCCGGTTCGCGGTCCCGAACCCTCCGGCATGAGGCCCAACCCGCGAGATCGCAATCCCGGCACCCAAGGACGCCATTTTCACCCACGAAAAACGAATCCTGACGATTTGGGCGAACGGGAACGCCGCAACAGCCGCCCAGCGTGCACCCCTTTCCCGCAAAGGCCGCACGGAGTATGACAGGCCTTGGCACGAAGACGAAGGGCGCGGCAGGACGCGAAGCGTCCGAAAGGGCAAAGCCCGAAGAAGCGGGACGTGGAAGATGATAGCTCATTGGCTTCTCTTCCAAAGAATGACGGACCCGGCTAACGGCCCGCGCCGAGCCGCGCCCGTTGCCCAAATCCGGCTGCTTGCCATTCGAGACCGCGAGCCGGGAAAACCTCCCGGCAAAAGCGGGCGAAGAATGGCGCGGCGCGCGGATTGGGCCAGATGCGAGGAAGGCAAGCGGGACGAGGCCGACTCGTACTTTCGTACTTGGAGCGCCTCGGACCGCGAAGCCTGACGAAGCAGGTGGTCCGGGACTCGCGCCGCACGTTATATATAGAGGGGTGGTGGCTCTCACTCTCCTACTCCGTATAGACACCGAACATCAAGATTCAATCGTGCGCGTTTCCTTCTTTCAAGCGCATCTCCGCCCCTTGAGTGGCTGGGCTTGAAGAGCCCAACCAGGGGGCGCGCTGGGCGGAGGGGAAGAAAGGTGGCCGGTCCTTCATCGGTACAGCCTCGAAGACAACTCAGGATGGCCTTGCAGGCCACTTTCGGACCATCCGCCCAAGCGCAACCCGCTGGAGCCTGTCTGCCGCCAGGCAGGCGAAGCTCCAGCGCGCAAGGGGCGGAAGAGCGCTTGCCCGTTATTACTGAAATGGCTCTCGTCACTTCACGCCCTTCGAGGCCAAGTACGCCTTCGCCTCCTCCGCCTCCTTGCCCCGGCCTTGGGCGAGAATCCGTATCTGGTCCATTGCCTCCGGCATGCAGCCGGTGAGGCCAAGGCATATCGCGTAAGCGCGCCTGATCAATGGCGCCTTGACGAAATCAGGATGGGCGGCAAGAAAGAGCGCCGCAGACTTCGCGTAGCTCTCCATGATGGCCTTCGCCTGCTGTGTAGTTTGGCGAATCTGCTCCTCGCCCCCTCCCTGGTCGGCCCAGTTACGCAATGCCTCGTCCGGATCACGAAGGGCATCGAGGCCTCGCGTTATGGGGGTGCTGTTTGTCGGCAGAGACAGCAACGCATACCCCGCGTAGGTGGAGGAGGGGAACTTATCAAGGAGTTCCTGTTGCGTCAAGGCTATTTGGTTGCATTTATTCCCGTGCTTCGAAAACACTTGCGCGTCCACACCTTGCGGGGCAACGATGTCAAACTCAACGTGATTCGATTCAAGACGAAGGATCGCCAGGCCGGCCTCGCGGTAGTAGTTAGGGGCATTGGTACTATCGTACTCAATCCACGCTTCATAGTGGCCA
>DAHXMK010000155.1 GCA_027365515.1 Candidatus Aminicenantota bacterium | reverse complement strand
AGTTCCCTGGCATCAAAACGCGCGACGCCATACAACTCCTTTGGCCAACATTTCCACTGCACCGGGGGAAGCCTCCTTTCGCTCCGCAGCTTCCCCCTAATCTTATCCCATCCGTCTCACATGTATCTGAACTTATCCACCCTGTCTTCGTTCTGCCGAACAATAGCGGCAAGAATAATATCGGCCTTCTGTCTCATTGTCGCGCGTTGCTTGGCGTAATAGATGGCCAACAGCACGGCAAGCATACCCCACGCCACAAGGCACGCTATTTCACTACCAAGCGGGAGATGAAGGCTCACTGGCAAAAGGCAAAGTCGCCCGGCCAGGCTCATCAGGAAGAGAAACGGCGCAACGGGCCAGTAGGCACGAAGCGACACTGATTGTGAGCCAATGCTTATGTTTCCGCGAACTGCGGGAAATGGCCTAAACGAGCTGCTGTAAAACAGAGCATTACTAGGCGTTACAAACTGGATGTGGTATCCAATCATGGATAGCTTGTCATCATAGAAATAGTTGATGGTTTCTCTACTAACGGACCGCTTTATGCGCGCTAGTGGGAGGCCGGAGAGGAAAAAGGGATACCAGCGTTTTCGCACACCAAGCCAACACACCAAGGCCATTAAGAAAGCTACAACCTGGATCCCATAAAGGGCTATGATAATGGCTAACAAGATCACTAATAGCGCCCTCACAAGCAATCTATCGGCAGACTGACGCCTTACCTTGCGTTCAACACCCTACCAGACCAAGTATGAGCCGCAAAATGGTAGCAATGGCTCCCATGCGCCGACTCTATTCTCCCCATTCCGATTTGTCAAACGCTAATGCGGCGAGACCTGAGACAAGCAGAATCCTACGATGCATTCTTGCGCTCCTTTCGCTCGGCCCAACGGCGCCGGGACGCGCCATCCCAAAGGGATGGCGAGCATAGTAATCACGCTGGCTATGACAGCGAAAAGGTCCGCTATTAGGAAAAGCTACCGAGCGAGAAGCATTCGAAGCCGCGTCACCCGCAGCGTGACTGTGTCCATGTAAAATAGGCTGTTAGGTTGCATCATGGCTTTGGATATTCCTTTTGGCCCAATGGCTGAGGAATGATGAAGCAACCTTTAGTTCTATTCATGTATTCGTCTATGTTGGTTTGACTACTGGGGACATAATCGTGCTCGCAAGGTGGCCTTTTGTATTCTTTGACCTTGGGTTCGTTGGCGCTGCTATTTTGGACAGCCTGCTGCAATTCCCCCAAGGCCTGTTTAGCATCTCGATATACATGTTTTCCTGTGGAATCGCATTCCTTATAGAAGGCGGATTCATAGACATTTCTGCTGACTTTCGACTTTATTGCATATTGCATTACGCCCGAAAGAACGTTGACCAAGTCAGAGCCGAACTGTGGATCGTCGGGAGATGCGAGAACCATTCTTCGAAGGACACCCCGATTTGAATAGACCTCAATGCTGACGGAGCAGCCATCTAGACATAGTGCTTCATAGTAATCGTACGAGCCGAGTTGCCGCCAGACGAGTTCAAGAGCTTCCCTCACAGTCCTCTCTTTAGGCGCGCACAAGATAGTTGTGGGATGCGGGCGGTAAATCAAGCCCACGACGACCGACTTGTCGGCGCAAGTGATCATCTTTTGCGCATTGAAATACTCTTCTCTGTTTAAGAAAGTGCACTCAATCCTGATTGGTCCGCTTGGGGTCCAGGCATATTCCGCCGCTATTGGTGCACCGCTAAAGCAAGAAACGTAGTATCTAATGCACCGCCATTCGCTTGGCTCCCTAGCAAAGGCCGGTGGGTATTCATAATAATCTACATTATAGACGGGACCGGTATGTTCATCGCAATGAATTGCCGTAAAGTAGGCCGGACTATAACATGAGAGCACTGTCAAGACTGATAAGGCTGCCATGGCTATAAAGGTTCTGCGCATCCTACACCTCATGCCACCTAACGTCGCATCCAGCGGCCGGGCAATCATTGTTCCACTGCACGGCGTCCCGCGGACCGCGTTAGGCCTTCTTTTCGCCAAGCTTCCTAAAAGAAAGGCCGACGAAAAAGAAAATGGCAGCAGCACTAAGGGGATAAAGTGCTACTATCGGTTCTCTTGCATGGACGGCGGCAACGATTGCCACGATCAGCATTAGCACTGCTATAGAGAAACAGAAGACAGCAGTCAACTGGAAGCCCTGGGCAGTCTTTGTGATGATCATTGCTGTGGCCGTTTCACGACTTGCAATCGCTTCTGCACATTCGGCCGAGCAAACGGCCAGGTTGCTTTCAATATTGTAGATACATCGATTACAAAGAGCTTTGCCGCACCTTGGACACGTTGCTACTGCGTCTTGTTCTTGATGGACGAAGCATTTCATCAAAAGGCCTCACCTATAGTAGTGTCAAAAGCCTAACGCGTATTAACTTCATACCGAACGAACTATGCGGAAGCAATCCCTCTCAGAACCCAACTCTATTCTCCCCATTCCGATTTGTCAAACGCGGGCGGGGGGGGGAAGTCCCCATCCGCGAGCCAGCGTAAGCCTCGCGTCCTTTTCGACTCACCACTCACTGCTCACCAATCACGACTCACTACTCACTGCTCACGATTCACAACTCACCATCTACTAATCACCAGTCACCAATCACGAATCACTTTCTTTCCCGCGCCTTCTTGCTTCTCGCGGCAAGGTAGTAGAATAGCGGCTCGGAGGCGGCGAGGCGCGATGCATCGAGGCGTGCGCGACATATTGAAGCTCTTCTTCGGCTACCCCTGGCGCGTGGCGCTCGGCGTGGCGTGCCTTCTCATAGTTGACGGCGCGCAGCTCGCGATCCCGCTCGTCGTGAAGGGCGTCATTGACGGCGTCGCCTCGCTCTCCGTGACCAGGGAGTGGATAGCCGAGCGGGCGCTGATCATCCTCGGCCTCTCCCTCACCATCGCATCGTTCCGCTTCGCGTGGCGCCACTTCTTCTTCTCAGCTTCAAGGCTCGCGGAGATTTCGCTCAGGCAGAAGGTCTTCGACCACGCGATGACGCTTTCTGCGCGCGATTTCACGACGACGCGCACCGGCGAGGTGATGGCGCTCGCGATGAACGACGTCGAGACGATACGCCAGGCGCTGGCCATGGGCTTCGTCGCCGGGTTCGATTCGACCGCCTACGCTGTGGTGGCGCTCTGCGCGATGTTCTGGCTCGACCCGGTGCTCACCGGCATAGTCATCCTTCCGCTGCCGCTCCTGGCCCTGGTGATGGGCGTCTCGCTGAAGGCGGTCTATGAGCGGTGGGACGCCGTGCAGGCGTCGTTCGAGCGGATGACGGAGAAGGCCCGCGAATCGCTGGCCGGAATGCGCATCCTCAAGGCCTACGTCCAGCGCGAGGGCGATTCGGCCGACTTCGCCGGCTACAACGAGGACTACTTCAAGAGGTTCATGCACTACACGAAGGTGGACGCGCTCTTTCACCCGCTCATCATGCTGATCGCCGGCTCGTGCGTCGCGATTCTCCTGGGCGCTGGAGGGGCGAGGGTCATAAGCGGCCGGACCTCCGTCGGCGCCTTCGTCGCCCTGACCTCCTACCTCGGAATGCTGACCTGGCCGATGATAGCGGCCGGGTGGATGCTGACGCTCGTCCAGCGCGCGGCGGCCTCGATGGACCGCATCAACGCTTTCCTCGACAGAAAGCCGCAAGCCGAGGAGGAGGGCGGGGCCGCCATACGCCTTTCGTCGCACTCGATAGAAGCGCGCGGCCTGACCTTTGCCTACCCGGGCTCGGAGAAGCCTTCGCTTAAGGATGTTTCGGTATTGGTGCCGGAAGGCGGAAGCCTCGGCGTGGTCGGCGAGATCGGCTCCGGCAAGAGCACGCTCGTCCAACTGCTCACCCGACTCTACGACCCGCCACCTGGGAGCATCCTCATCGGCGGAACCGACGTGACTTCGATTTCATTGAAGGCGCTTCGTGAGATGATCTCCGTCGTGCCCCAGGAGGCCTTTCTTTTCTCGGACACCATCGAGCAAAACCTGCTCCTAGGAGACCCCGCGGCCACGCGCGAGCGGATCAAGGCGGCGTGCGCGCTCGCCGCGATAGACGAGGAGATCGAGGCCTTCCCCGGCGGGTACGGGACGCTTTTGGGCGAGCGCGGCATAACGCTCTCCGGCGGCCAGAAGCAGAGGCTCTGCCTTGCGCGCGCCCTGCTCAAGGAGGCTCCGGTCCTTTTGCTGGACGACACCCTCTCGGCGGTGGACGCGGGCGCCGAAAGAAAAATACTCTCCGGCCTGGCCCTGGCGCGCAGAAACAGGACCACGATCGTGGTCAGCCACAGGGTGAGCGCGGTCAGGGAGCTTGACCAGATTCTGGTACTCAAGCGCGGGGCGGTCATACAGCACGGGACGCACGCCGCACTCATGGCGTCGCCCGGATACTACCGCGAGATGGCGGAGTTGCAGGAGATCGAACAGTAATGGCCTTGAGAAGGGAGGAGGAAAAGCTCGGCGCCTTCACGCTGCTCAGGCACCTTCGGCGGATCATGGCCTACGTGCGCGGCCGCCGCGCGCTGCTCGCGGCGTGCATCCTCCTCTCGCTGATTCAAGCCGGCATAGAGCTGAGCCTTCCTCTGCTCGTGCGCCGCGGCATTGACCGCGACATCATGCCGCCTTACGCGCGAGTGGAGATGGGGGCGGCGCGAGAAGCGGCTGGGCTTCAGCCGGGGCTTTCAGCCAAGCTGATCGAAGCGGGCGACGGGAGGCACGCATTCGTCCTCGTCTCCTCGTTGACGGAATCGGAACGCGAGGAGCTTCGCGCGCGCCATCTTCTGGGCCAGCCGGGGTGGTACAGAAACGGGGAAGCGGTCTCCGGGGCGCCGCGCTTCATATCCGACGCGGAGTTTCAAAAACTCTCGCCGGACGCGCGCGCCTCGCTTCGCGCCGGGGCGCGCCACGGCGTCATTTCCCTCGCCATTCTCTACGTGGCGCTGCTGATAGCCGACTTTCTGTTCTCCTTCGGCGTGACGATGGGGCTGAACCACCTCGGCCAAAGGGCCGTCCAGATCATGAGGGACGAGCTTTGGCGCCGCCTCCACGAGCTTCCCGTGCGCTACTTCGACGAGAACCCGGTGGGGCGCCTCGTCACGAGGGTCACCAACGACACCGCCACGCTGTCGGACCTTTTCGCCTCGGTTCTCGCCACGGCGCTCAGCGACGTCGCCCTCTTTTTCGGCATCCTCGGGATACTGCTGTCGCTCGACACTGGGCTTTCGCTCCGCCTCTTCCTTCTGGCCCCGCCGCTCATCATTCTTTCCCTCTGGTTCAAGAGCGCGTCGCAGAAAATTTACCGCGTCATTCGCGTTCAGGTCGCGAAGGTGAACACCTTCCTTCAGGAGGCGGTGACCGGAATCGTGGTGGTGAAGGCCTTTACGAGGGAGGCCGACTTCTCCGGCCGCTTCGGCGCGCTGAACAAGGAGTTCTACAGGACGCAGATGCGCCTCATATACATCTTCGCCATCTTCCGGCCGGTGATAGACGCCTTCGCCGTCTCTGGAATCGCCCTCGTCATCTGGTACGGCGGCGGCCAGGCGATCAAGAACGCCGTCTCGGTCGGGACGCTCGTCGCCTTTCTTCTGTACCTTAGAATGCTCTTCATGCCGCTGCAGGACCTCGCGGAGAAGTTCAACATCCTCCAGAGCAGCATCGTCGCCAGCGAGAGGCTCTTCAAAATTCTGGACACCCCGCAGGAACCTTCAGGGAAAGAGACCTCCGAGGCCAAGGCCGGTGAAATCGTTTTCGACGACGTGTCGTTCGCCTACGAGGAGGGGAACCCCGTCCTTGATTCGGTCTCTTTCACGGTGCCGCCCGGCAAGACCGTCGCCATCGTTGGGCCGACCGGCTCCGGCAAGACGACGATCGCCTCGCTGCTCCTCGGCTTCTACGAGCTTCCCGAGGGCCGGGGCTCCATCAAGGTTGACGGGCTCGACGTCAGGCGGTGGGAGATCGAGGCGCTCAGGAGAAGATTCGCACTCGTCCCGCAGGAGCTGTTCCTCTTCTCCGGGACGCTCGGCCACAACGTGTCGCTCTTCGCGAAACCTGATGAAAAGGTCATGGAACGCGCGCTGAAGGTGAGCCGCCTTGGCAGGGTGGCCGCGCGCCTGCCTCTTGGCTTGAATCACGAATTGAACGAGAGGGGGACGGTCATCTCGCAGGGCGAGCGGCAGCTCGTCTCGTTTGCCCGCGCGCTCTGCCACTCCGGGCAGATGCTGATCCTGGACGAAGCGACGGCGAGCGTTGACAGCCGGACGGAACAGCTTATCCAGGAGGCGCTCGGCGACCTCTTGAAGGGGCGCACCGCGCTGATCATAGCTCACCGCCTTTCGACGGTGCAGGAGGCCGACCTGATTCTGGTATTGAAGAAGGGGCGGATCGCCGAAAAGGGTACGCACCAGGAGCTTCTTGCCGCCGGCGGGCTTTACAGCCATCTTTACAGGACGCAGTTTTCAAACGGGGGCGCGGCGTGAGCGACGAGAACGAAGGGACCGCCGGAGGTTCCGTCCAAGTCCCAATCGAATGGGAGCTTGACCTTCACGCGTACAATCCGAAGGAGCTGGGAATCATCCTGCCCGAGTACATCAGGGAATGCCGCGAGCGGGGCATACTTGAAGTCAGGATCGTGCACGGGAAGGGAACGGGCGTTTTGGCCAAAGCGGTCCACGCCCTTCTGAGCAAATTGCCCGGCGTCGAAAGCTTCAGGCTGGCCGGCTTTCCGGCCATGGGCGAGTGGGGGGCGACCGTCGCGAGGCTCAAGCCAATGGATAAGGAATGAGCGATGGAGCGTAAGGAGCGGGAGCGGTTCATAGGAGAATGCCTGCGGCGCAAGGATTGGCGGGGGCTCTGCGAAATCAACGAGCGCCCTGGGCTCGTCTTCTGGCGGCTGGTTGCGACGCTTCAAAGCCCCGACAGGCTGACGGCGCTTCGCGCCGTCGTCGCGCTCGGCCGCTTCGCCGCCTCGCGCCCGCCCGGCGAACCCGCCGCCGCCGAGACGGTCAAGGGACTTTTCTGGATGATGAACGACGAG
>DAHXMK010000154.1 GCA_027365515.1 Candidatus Aminicenantota bacterium | reverse complement strand
AGTTCCCTGGCATCAAAACGCGCGACGCCATACAACTCCTTTGGCCAACATTTCCACTGCACCGGGGGAAGCCTCCTTTCGCTCCGCAGCTTCCCCCTAATCTTATCCCATCCGTCTCACATGTATCTGAACTTATCCAGGCCCCTCGCTCCAGCGGAGGCGATATGGTGAAAGTCGGGAAACCGGGACGAAGATCACTTATCAATGGCCTCGTTACGAGAGACTTCCGCCTTGATTCTGGCCACTCGGAGGTACTGCTCTTCAAGCCGCCGCGGATCACCGTAGCGCAGAAGGGAAAGGCCTGGGCAATGACGGCAGAAGGCGTGGTCCTTGGTCCCCTTCCTAATCAGCATCGGCATCTCCCTGGCGACCCGTCTGGCTTCTTCAAGCACGGGCGAGGTGGACCAAATTTCCTTCAGCGGCTTTTCCCGGATGTTGCCAACCGGTTGCTTCCACTGAATGCACGGCTGTACGTCGCCATGGGGAGTGATGTGGAGCGTTCCGGCACCGACGGTGCAGCTTAGCTCGCCTGGCTCCCACTCGAACGGGGAATTGCCTATATTGATCCCGTCGCTCCTGTACAGCTTCGCGACGCCTTCGTCCGAGGCCTTCATTTCGAGTGGATATTCCTCGCCGTCGTCGGACAGCGTTATCACCGGATCAAAAAAGACGGGAAACCCGAAGGAGTCCGAGATGGCCTTTATTCCCTCCAGTTCGCCTTCATTCAGCTTTGTCACCGTGCACTTGAGATAGACACGCAGCTTTCGTTCCTTCAAATAGCCGAGCGCCTTGAGCATGTTCTGATGCGAGCCTTTAACCTGGCTGAGCGCCTCCGCCGTGGCGTCATTAGCTCCGTGGATTGATATTTCGAGGCAGTGGGGGCCGATTTCATCAAGCCGGTCGGCCACGGAAGGCGTAATAAGTGCCCCGTTCGTGAAGACGCGGACCGCGAACTGGCGCTCCTTGGCGGCCGCGAGGATATCCCAAAACCGGGGATGCACAAGGGGCTCTCCGCCGGTCAGCGACAGATATAAAACGCCCATGTCCTTCAGCTGGTCAAGCAGTCCCATAATTTCGCTAAAATCAAGTGGCCTGCGAGTGGAAGCTGGGGCTTCGCCGGTTCTGGGCTGGTTTTTTCTAGCGATGGGATTGTAGCAGTGGCGGCAGGAGAAATTGCACTGGTAGGTCAACTCGAACATGGCAAAGATCGGGTGGGAGTTGCGCGTCGCCTTCGCGAAGAGCTCTTCAAGGAGGGTCGCCATCTACTTCTCGTTGAAAGGCTGCAAAGCTCCGGAGGCCACAAGCGCCTGATAAAACTCCTCCGCGTCCCTAAGCGCCTGCTCTCTTGAAACATCAAACTCCTGGCTAATATTGCCGGAAAGGCCGTCAAGCGGTTCGCCGGCGTGTTCCCAGAGGTAACTCCCCACTTCGTTCAGAACTTCTATTTCACCTTCGCGGTTATGAACCAGCACCGCCTGGCCTTCAATGAGGCGCCAAGAGACATCGGGATTGCGGCGATAGAGCTTTGGGTCGAACATGGTCACCTCTCGACAAGGTTCCAGAAGGACGAATCTCTTCTGAAGCGGAGCTCGCTGACGCCGGTTTCGCGACAGCATTGCTCGACTAACTTCATTAGTTTACCATGCCTCTTCAAAGGATCCGAAACAAACGGGCAGCAGGCCATTGCCATTCCGACGGCCAGCCCCACCGGCAACTTGGCTAGGGCCAAGCTTGGCGACTGAACAAGCCTGAAAAGGCCCGCCAGAGGGTAAACGGCCCTGTCTTTGGCGCCTTGCGGAAACATGCCTTTGAAAGGAGTTGTGGCCGCCTGCCAGCCGGACTGGCCCTGAAGCACTAGAACGAGGTCATCGGAAAGAATCCTAGCGCCTGGGCTCAAAGAGACGATCGTGCTTTTGCCGGCCCCGGACGGCCCGAAGAAAACGTATGCACTTCCATTTTTGGCGAGCCCGGCGGCGTGAAAGATGAATCCGCCATGATCAAGTGCCATGTCCGCCAGCGTCCAACGAAGGTAGTTTTCAATCGCCATGAGGGAATCTTCAGCGTCTTCCGGCGCCGACAGGAGAAGCCTTCCATGATTTCCGGCCCGGCGGGCGGCGAAATTGTGAGAGACGAGAACCTCGCCTTGGTCGTCACGGCTCTCTTCCAGCCGTAGCAGGGAGCCTGGAATGTGGTGAAGATAGCGGCTTTCTCCGGCCTCAAGAGCAACTTCGTGTGCTTCGGGGACGCTGGCTAGGAAAGGGGAGTAACGCTCCGTCAGCCGATCGAGAAGGTGAACCGGCACCCCCGACATTTTGAGGGAAAGGCCCCCAACTTCGATGGTGCACTTTCCATCGCCGATTGGTGAAATTGGGCGGTCAAAATCGCCGGGGGCCGGAAAACGGTCACCTTGCCCGCTCAAGATTCAGCGCTCTTTAAGCCTCGGAGGCCGGTTCGTCGCTGGCTGCGGCTTGGGCTTCTGGCCGTGGGCGGGGGCATTCGAGCCGTCTCGTTCAGCGGCGGCAAGATCCGATGCCGCGAAGAAGAATGCGATCTCCTTAACGGCGTTATCCGGACTATCGCTGCCGTGAATGGCGTTGTTCTGGATGTTGGAGCCGAACCTTCCGCGGATGGTGTCTTTTGGCGCCTTGCATGAATCGGTCGGCCCCATCACGTTTCTGAGGGCGGCAACGGCTTCATCCTTCTCCAGGCAGGCGACAACCACCGGCCCGGAGGTCATGAATTGGACCAGTTCCCCGTAAAAAGGCCGTTCCCGATGGACCGCGTAAAACTCCTCGGCGTTCCGCTGTGACAACCGGACCTGCCTCATAGCCAGAATGTTGAACCCATCGTCCAAGAGCCTCTGGATGATATGGCCCTGCACCCTTGCCCGCACGGCGTCCGGCTTGATTATGGTGAGCGTCCGCTGAATCATAAATCAGCCCTTCGCCAAGTGGCCGCCGAATTCCTTGGCCGCTTCGCTGCCCAGTTGCAGCGCCTTCTTGTTCATCTCCTCGGTGCCCTTTGGGACGCGCGCCAGCACCGCTTTTTCCAGCGCCTCTTTTGTGACGACGTTGGTCAGCTCACGAAGAAGGCCGAGAGCCACGATGTTCGCGACGAATTCCTTGCCTGCCTTCTCTTTGGCTATTCTGGTGATAGGCGCGCTGACGAACCGGTAGGAGGGGGGGATTTCCACTGGAACAAGGTCGCTGTCAGCGACGACGAGGCAAGTCGTCGGGCAGTCCTTCATGTATTTGTGGGCCGCGGCCTCGGTGAAGAGAAGAAGCAGGTCTATGTTGGTGGCCTTCGGATAGTCAATCTCGCTGTCCGAGATGATCACCTCGCTCTTGCTCGCTCCGCCTCTGGATTCCGGACCATAGGACTGGCTCTGCACCGCGTTCTTGCCGTCGTAAATGGCCGCGGCTTCGGCCAGAATCACTCCACCCAGCACCAGCCCTTGACCGCCAGAGCCCGCCAGCCTGATCTCATAGCGCTTTCCCATCTCAGTCCCTCGCCTTCAAGCTCTCTATCAGCTTATCGTACTGCTCGCACCATTCGGTGCGCTGCACCTGGTGAAGAACGCCCAACGGAAACTTTCCGGCCTTCTGCTCGGGGGCCAGTTTGTCGGCGGCCTTCACGTTGTAAGTCATCTCCTTGTAGCGGTCCATCATGTCTGAGGCCGATCCCCACTTGTTCTGGCGGCCGAAATAGGTGGTGCACTGCGACCATGCGTCAACCACGGAGAAGCCTTTGTTCTCCATGGCGGCGACGATCACCCGGTCCATGGCGACGGCGTCCAGGTCGAGCGCCCTGGCGACGAAAGAGGCGCCGGCGGCTTTGGCCATTTCGCAGACGTCGAAGGGGTCTTCTATCGCGCCGTAAGGAGCCGTCGTCCCCCGCGATCCCTTGAAGGTCGTGGGAGAGGCCTGTCCTCCGGTCATTCCGTAAATATTGTTGTTGTAAACGACGAGAGTGATGTCCAGGTTGCGGCGGCAGGTATGGATGAAGTGGTTTCCGCCGATGGCCATCGAGTCTCCGTCACCGGCTACGACGACGACGTGCAGCTTCGGGTTGGCAACCTTGATGCCGGTGGCGAATGCGAGCGCCCGGCCGTGCGTGGTGTGCAGCGTGTTGAAGTCAAGGTAGCCCGGCGTCCGGCTGGAACAGCCTATCCCGGATACGACCACGACGTCGTCTTTTTTCCATTGGAGCTTGTCAATGGCGCGCAAGATGGACTTGACGATGGTGCCGTGGCCGCAGCCCGGGCACCAGATGTGAGGCATCTTGTCTTTTCGCAGGTACTCAAAATAGTCCATGGCCATGGCTCATTCCCCCATGATCGCTGAGAGGATTCTTGACGGCTGGATGGGCTCGCCGTTCACAAGGTTAACGCCCGAAAGCTTCACTGAATGGCCGAGGACTCGCTCGACGATCATGATGTACTGCCCGAGGTTCATCTCGGGAACGATGACCCTCTTTGCCTTGGCGGCGGCGGCCTGAAGCGCCTTGTCGGGGATCGGATAGAGCGTGATGGGACGGAAGAGCCCCGCTTTGACGCCGCGCTCCCTGGCGTCGTCAACGGCGCGCTTGGCGGAGCGGGCTGTGGAGCCGTAAGCAACGACGAGCACCTCAGCGTCCGAGACCTTGTACTCCTCGTACTTCAGCAGCTTCTCTTTGTTGTGCTCTATCTTTTCGAGGAGCCGGCGGTTGCCCTCTTCCATTATCTCGGGGTTGCCGGTGGGAAAGCCGGTCTTGTCGTGGTTGAGGCCCGTGACGTGGTAGCGGATACCCTCGCCGTAATCTGCCATGACGGGGACAAGGTCCTGAGCCGGCTGGTAGGGGAAGTAGGACTCACCAGGCTTGACGGTGGGCTTCCTTCTATATTCTATATGGAGCTCCTCCGGAGCCGGGATCTCTATCTTTTCCCTCATGTGGGCGGTGATCTCGTCCATCGCAAGGATGACTGGCGTCCGCATCATCTCCGCGTAGTTGAAGCAGTCTATCGTGCCATAGTAAACCTCCTTGATGGAGGCCGGGCAGACGACGACCACGGGATGATCTCCGTGCGTGCCCCACCTGAGAGCCATGACGTCAGACTGCGAAGGACCGGTAGGGTTGCCGGTCGAGGGGCCGCCGCGCATCACGTCAACGACGACGCAAGGGATCTCGGCCATCATGCCGAAGCCGAGATTCTCCTGCATCAGCGAGAGGCCCGGCCCCGATGTGGCGGTCATCGTCTTCGCTCCCGCAAGCGATGCGCCCAGAATCGCTCCGATGGAGGCTATCTCGTCCTCCATCTGGATGAACTTGCCCCCGACTTTTGGGAGCTGGCCAGAGAGGAATTCGGCTATTTCCGATGAAGGGCTTATCGGGTAGCCGCCGAAAAACCTGCAACCGGCGGCGAGCGCGCCCAGCGAGCACGCCTCGTTGCCCGAAAGAAATCTCACCCGCTTTGCATGTTCACTCATGGCGTCCCCTTAATCTACAAAGATGGCGAAATCCGGGCACCTGATTTCGCAAAGCATGCACTTCGTGCATGCATCGGCGTTGACCACCTCGACGTGCCTGAAGCCCATCGCGAGGACCTTTTCCGGACAATAGGCCACGCAGATGTTGCAGAGGCTGCCCTTGCAGTGGCCCTTGATCACGGTAATCGTCAAGTCCTTCTTGACCTTCTGCCCGTGTCCCGAAACCGCCAGCTTGTCCTTCTTTATCTCTTTGAGCCGGGAAGAGCCGACATCGGTTCCTTCCTCGACCCGGCCGCTTATTACCTGGAGAGCATCAGCCATCTTCTTCCCCTATAGATGAGTCAGCCCGAAAGGCAACTTTACTTGACCATCTCCATCATCGCGGCGCCGATCTCGACCGGTGATTTGACCACGCGCACTCCGGCGGCGGCCAGAGCCGCCATCTTTTCGGCCGCGGTGCCCTTGCCTCCGGCGATGATCGCGCCCGCGTGGCCCATGCGCCTTCCGGGAGGGGCCGTCTGCCCAGCGATGAAAGCGACGACCGGCTTTTTCATCCTCGTCTTGATGTAATGGGCGGCCTCTTCCTCTGAAGTTCCGCCGATCTCTCCGATCAGCACTACGCCTTCCGTTTCGGGGTCGGCGTTGAAGAGCTTTAGCGCCTCCTTGTGGGACGTTCCGGGCACCGGATCCCCGCCGATGCCGATGCAGGTGCTTTCGCCGAGCCCGCACTCGGTCAACTGCCAAACCGCTTCATAAGTCAATGTTCCAGAGCGGGAGATTACTCCGATCTTGCCCTTCTTGTGGATGTAGCCGGGCATGATCCCCATCTTGCACTCTCCGGGCGTGATTATTCCAGGGCAGTTGGGGCCGATGAGGCGGGTCTTGGTCGTCCCGAGAACCGCTTTGACTTTCGCTTCATCCTTCGCCGGAAGCCCTTCGGTGATGCAGACGACCACCTCGATGCCCGCTCCAGCCGCTTCGAGAATCGCATCGGCGGCGAACGGCGGGGGAACGAAAATGAGAGAGGCGTTCGCTCCAGTCTCTTTGACTGCGTCCGAGACCGTGTCGAACAGAGGAACCTTTTCTTCCCACCGGCCGCCGCCCTTGCCGGGCGTGACGCCGGCGACCACCTGCGTTCCGTACTCCAAGCACTGCTTGGCGTGGAAGGAACCTTCCTTGCCGGTCAATCCCTGAACGACGACCCGCGTCTTCTTGTTGACGAGAATGCTCATGGCTTCATCACCCCACGGAGGCCACGGCCATCGCCGCCGCCTGTTTTAGATTGTCGGCAACCTTGAATTTCAAGCCGGATTCCTGAAGCATCTGGCGGCCCTTGTCAACGTTGGTTCCCTGGAGCCTCACTACGACCGGCAGGGAGACGCCTATTTCCTTCGCCGCCGCGATGACCCCCTCGGCGATGACGTCGCACCTGACGATGCCGCCGAAGATGTTGATGAGAACGGCCTTCACTTTTTTGTCCGAGAGGAGAATCCGGAAGGCGTTCTTCACGCGCTCGGTCGTCGCGCCGCCGCCCACGTCAAGGAAGTTGGCCGGCTCGCCGCCTTCTAGCTTGATGACGTCCATCGTCGCCATCGCAAGGCCGGCGCCGTTGACCATGCAGCCTATCGAGCCGTCGAGCCTGATGTAATTCAGGTCGAACTTGCTGGCCTCGGTCTCAAGAGGATCCTCCTCGGAGAAATCCCTTAGCGGAGGAAGTTCCGGGTGGCGGTATATTGCGTTGTCGTCGAAGTTGATCTTCGCGTCC
Organism: Candidatus Aminicenantota bacterium; assembly: GCA_027365515.1. Classification (GTDB taxonomy): domain Bacteria; phylum Acidobacteriota; class UBA4820; order UBA4820; family DSQY01; genus JAEMPZ01. The sequence goes on along the minus strand of DAHXMK010000154.1, from coordinate 860 downwards.
AGCGCGACGACGCGTCCCTCCTCGGTGAGTATGAGGGGATTGATTTCGGTGAGCGTGGCGTCGGTCTCCTCGTGGGCTTTGTAAAGAGCGGTGACGAGCTTGACGCAATCCTTGAATGCCTCGCCCTTGAAGCCCAGGCCGAAAGCGATCTCCCTGGCCTGGTAGGCCTGAAGGCCGGCGAGAGGGCAGACCCACGTCTTCAGAATCTTTTCGGGCGTTTCGGCGGCCACCTTTTCTATCTCGACGCCGCCTTCGGTCGAGGACATGATGACATTCATGCCCTTTGCCCTGTCCAGGACGATGCCGAGGTAGTACTCCTTTGCGATGCTGCTTGCCACGGTGACGTAAACTTTCTGTACCTGCTTGCCGGCGGGACCGGTCTGGTGAGTCACGAGAACGTTGCCCAACATCTTGGACGCCGTTTCGCGCGCCTCGTCCGGCCCGTTGACGAGCTTCACGCCGCCTTTGAAGCCATCGGTGAAGGTTCCTTTGCCGCGCCCTCCGGCGTGGATCTGAGCTTTTACGACGATGCGGCCGCCCAGCTCCTTGGCTATGGAAGCCGCCTCGTCCGGAGTAGCCGCAACGCGCCCCTTGGGCACGGACACGCCGAACCGCTCCAGGATTTCCTTTGCCTGGTATTCGTGGACTTTCACTTTTGACCCCCAGAAAGTTTGCTTTCGCGCGGGTGCGCCACCATTGGCGGCACTCAAAGAGTGAAGTATGCCACTAAGCCCCTCCACTGTCAACGTGGCAAGCAGCATCGCGTCCAGCGCGACGACGCGTCCCTCCTCGGTGAGTATGAGGGGATTGATTTCGGTGAGCGTGGCGTCGGTCTCCTCGTGGGCTTTGTAAAGAGCGGT
>DAHXMK010000140.1 GCA_027365515.1 Candidatus Aminicenantota bacterium | reverse complement strand
AAGACGCCTTTTCATTGATGGACGTCTGTTGGAATTTGGGGAAAGGAGAGACCGCATCGGAGTCTTGATGCCGCCGAACTCGCCCATCGCGGCCATCATTTCTAGGGCAGAGGCCGCGGCCCTCCGGCCGTCGTCACGCGGGAAAAAGACCGTCATCGCGTCGCCGCCGAACCTCAGCACGTCCCCGCCATGAACATGCAGCATGGCGATCATCCGGCTGAAATAGCCGTTGAGGATTTTGGTGAGGACTTCCGCCCCTTCGCGCCCCATCGCCGAAAGCGCTTCAGTCATAGGCGTGAAGCCGGCGACGTCGCAGAAGAGTATCGCGCCGGGCGTCCGCGCCGAAGCCTCCGCCCCCGGCTTGAGAAGCGGGAAGATGGTTGAAGGCAGAAAGGCGTCGAGCCCGGGCCGCTCCTTCCCCATGTAATTAGTGTAACACGCGCGGCGGATTTATTAGGGTTTGGGGTTCAACAGCCAGGGGCAAAGGCAAAGAGAAGGAAGCATTGGCACGGCCTCATGTAGGAGGGTTCTCCAGAGCCCGATTGTGCGAGGACCAGTTGATATGCTTATAGGAACTACAATTTTGAATTCTTAATTTTGGATGGAGGTACTACATCTATATCAATAGAGCCTTCTACCTCAATTCAACATTCAAAACTCAACATTGACAATTTGCCTGGGGGCTCAGATTTCATCGAAGCGAAGCGGCTCGGGCGGAGGAAGCGACGCCTCTTCGCGCAGGGCGTCGAGCGCGAGGTAGATCTCCCGGCCCACCCATGCGTCGGTCGCCGCGTAGGATATCTGGCCCGATGAGAGGGCTGGCGCCTCCCAGTTCGAGGTCTGCGCCCCCTTGCCGATTCTGAAGCCGAGGATGTTCGCGGCAAGGCTGCGAAGGCCGGCCGCCTTGATGCCAAGCGGCACCGTCATGGCCGTCAGGTCGAGAAACCCTCCTGGCGAAAATGGACGGACCGCCTGAAGGTCCTTAACGTCTCTCTGAAGGCCGACGCCCACTTTGAGAACGGACGAATCCTCCAGAAGCCGCCACAGCCCATCGGTGTATGATAGCTTCTGAATGCGAAAGAGGACGGCCATTTTCGAGCCGCAGAGCTGAACGAGGGCCGGCGGATGGCTTTCGCCCCGCTTGAAGCAGGGCTTGGCCTCTATGTCGAAGCCGAGCACTTTTCCGCGCAACCCTTTTATAGCTTCGGCGATGGCATCGTCGGATTCAACTACCACGGCGGGCCCGTGGTAGGCCCTCACGGGAAGCAGGTTGATCTCTTCCTTCGTAAGCTCCCGTTTTGCCTCTTCCGCGGACGAGGCTTCGGTGGGGTCGGTGGGTAGCGCCGCTGCTGTCGTCGTAGGATCGCCCATGGAACTTTAGTATACCACCAAGGATGAAGCGCGGGCTGTCATTTCTTGAGCTAAATTCTCAGTGCGGAATGCTCTCGGCACGCTGGACCATCCACGCTTTTCGCTTCGCCACAATTTCCACATGCCCAGCTCTCATCCACGCACCGCCTCGTCACCCAGGCGCTCGCTCGCCCGACTTCACCTCTTCCCAGAGGGCGTCCATTTCGGCAAGGGTCATGGAGGAGAGGTCGCGTCCCTGCTCGTGGGCCAGCAGTTCGACCGAGGTGAAGC
>DAHXMK010000097.1 GCA_027365515.1 Candidatus Aminicenantota bacterium | reverse complement strand
CGCTGGATCACCCGCTTGAGGGGGCGGGCCCCAAAGGCGGGATCATAGCCGTCATGAGCCAGCTGCCGCTCGGCAGCGGTGCTGACCTTCAGGTTCAGGTGGCGTTTCTTGAGGCGCGTCCGCACCTGCTCCAACTGCAGGGCGACAATCGCCGCCAATTGGTCCTCGTCCAGCGGGCGGAAGACGATGATTTCGTCGAAACGGTTGAGCAGCTCCGGCTTGAAGCGCTCCTGCAAGGCGGTCATGACCGTTTCCTTGAGGTTATCCTGCCGATCCGCCTCTTCCGTGAAACCGATGTGCGGATTGCGCCGCCCGCCTTCGAGGATGGCCTCGGAACCGAGGTTGGAAGTCATGATGATGACCGTGTTTCGGAAGTTGACCTTGCGGCCCTTGGCATCAGTAAGCCGTCCCTCATCAAGAATCTGGAGAAAGGTGTTCCAAACGTCGGGATGGGCCTTCTCCACCTCGTCGAAGAGAACGACCGAATACGGCCGCCGACGGACCTGCTCGGTGAACTGGCCGCCCTCCTCAAAGCCGACGTAGCCGGGCGGCGAGCCGAGGAGGCGCGAGACAGTGTGTTTTTCCCCGTATTCGGACATGTCCAGGCGGATGACGGCGTTTTCGTCGTTGAAGAGAAACTCGGCGAGGGCCTTGGCCAATTCGGTCTTGCCGACGCCAGTGGGGCCGAGAAACAGAAAGGAACCGATGGGGCGGGAATCCTCGGCCAAGCCGGCTCGGGAGCGGCGGATGGCGGCGGCGACGGCGCGCACGGCCTCGTCCTGACCGACGACGCGGGCGTGAAGAGCCTCTTCGAGGCGGGCCAGCTTGCGCTGCTCTTCCTCCAGCAGACGGGACACTGGCACGCCGCTCCACTTGGAGATGACGGCTGCGATGTCCTCTTCAGTCACTTCCTCCTTAAGATAGCGCTGGCCCTGCTGAATATTCTTGAGGCGCTTTTCGGCCGTCTGCAGTTCTTTTTCAGCAGCGGGGATACGGCCGTAGCGAATTTCCGCAACCTTGTTCAGGTCACCGTGGCGTTCGGCAATCTCCGCTTCCGAGCGCAGGGCGTCGAGATCCTTTTTGCGGCCGCGCAGGAGCGTGATGAGATCCTTCTCGGCGCGCCAAGCCGCCGCCAGGGCCGCCGTCTTCTCCTTGAGTTCGGCCAAAGTCTTCTCCACCTCCCGCCGGCGACTCACGGATTCTTTGTCCGTCTCCTTGGCCAGCGCCCGCTTCTCGATTTCCAGGCGCATCAGGTCACGCTTGAGACGGTCCAGCTCCTGCGGTTCGGAATCGATTTCCAAACGGAGGGCCGAGGCGGCCTCGTCGATGGCGTCGACGGCCTTGTCCGGCAGGAAGCGGTCGCTCACATAACGGGCGGACAGCTGGGCGGCCGCCACGATGGCCGGGTCGGTAATGCGCACGCCGTGGTGCAGCTCGTACCGCTCCTTGATGCCGCGCAGGATGGCGATGGCGTCATCTACGCTCGGCTCATTGATGAGAATAGGCTGAAAGCGGCGCTCCAAAGCGGCGTCCTTCTCGATGTGCTTCTGGTATTCCTTGATGGTGGTGGCCCCGATGCAACGCAGCTGGCCGCGCGCCAAGGCGGGTTTCAGCATGTTGGCGGCATCCAGGGAAGAGCCGTCGGCTGAACCGGC
>DAHXMK010000095.1 GCA_027365515.1 Candidatus Aminicenantota bacterium | reverse complement strand
AACGGAGGTATAGACCACCACTTGAAGTTCCGGCTTCGCGCGGCAGGAAACCAGCCACGCCGCTAAGAAGGCCAGCGTTGCGATCTTGTCCAGCTTCCCCATTTCGCCTCCCAAGCGTATCCCCCATGGAGAAGCCTAGCTTGGCCGCTCGGCAAAATCAAGCCAAGCGGGCAGCGGCGCCGGTGCTTGAGCGCGGGCCGCCTTAGCGCTATCCTTTCCTCCTGGAGGAGTGATGGAAGAGCTAAGGGAAAAACTGAAGGCGCTGATAATTGACAAGCTGCGGCTCGAAGGGAAGAAGCCTCAGGACATCGGAGACGAGATGCCTCTCTTCGGCGAGGGGCTGGGCCTAGATTCGATAGACGCCCTGGAGCTGGTCGTGGCCATCGAGCAGGCCTTCGGCATAAAGATAGAGGATGGGGAGGTCGGCGTGAAGGCGTTTCGGAACGTCGCCACGCTGGCGGATTTTATCAAGTCCAAGAAGGGAGGCGCGGCTTGAGCAACCTAGCCATATACGCCGGCTCTTTCGATCCGCCGACAAACGGCCACCTTGATCTCATAAGAAGGGCCACGGGCATTTTCGGCCAGGTGGCCGTCGCCGTCCTTCAGAACACCGAGAAGCAGACGCTGCTCACCTTCGCGGAGAGGGTTGACCTGCTGCGCGAATGCACCCGCGACATAGAGAGGGTTGAAGTTGACTGCTTCAGCGGCCTCTTGGTTGATTACGTTCGCAAGAGGGGGGCGCGCCACATTCTTCGCGGCATACGGGCGCTCTCCGATTTCGAGCACGAGTTTCAAATCGCTCTGATGAACCGCAGGCTCGCTCCGGATGTCGAGACGGTCTTTCTGATGCCGCGCGAGGAGTTCACTTTTCTATCCTCCCGGATGGTGCGCGAAGTCGCGAGGCTCGGCGGGCCGCTGGACGAGTTCGTCCCGCCGCCGGTGGTCAAAGCCTTGCGCAGCCGCTTTCCAGAGAGGCCGTGAAGGATAGTGCAGAGTACTGAGGACTGAGGGCTGAGTACTGAGTAAGAGACGACAAGTACATTCCCTCAGCACTCATCACTCATCACTCAGTCCTCGGTTCTCAGCCCTCGCCACTCGCAGCTTCTTTCGTCAGCGCCGCGCGCACCTTTGGAACCCTCGCCAGAAAAACCAGAGCCGCCAGAGCCGTCAAAGCTCCGCAAACGGCTAATGTCTTTTCAGTCCCGAATAAGAGCGCGGCGCGGCCGGCGATCAGGCTTCCGACGGGCGTAATGCCGATGAATGCTACAACGTAAAAGCTGATGATCCGCCCTCTCAAATGCTCCGGCGCAAGGGTCTGAAGGAGCGTGTTGACGCACGCAATTTCGACCATCATGAAGAATCCCGTCAGCAGAAGCAGCGCGAGCGTCGCAATATAGTTGGTGGAAAGGGCGAAGACCGCGACCGAGGCGCCGAAGCCGAGCGCCGAAAGGCCCGCCAGCCTACCCATCCCTTTCACTCCACGCCTGTATCCTATCGCCAGCGCCCCCGCGAGCGCTCC
>DAHXMK010000082.1 GCA_027365515.1 Candidatus Aminicenantota bacterium | reverse complement strand
ATTAAGCAGCAACAGGCGGTGATCGAGTCCCTCCAGAAGCGGCTGGACGAGCTTGAGAAGAGCAAGACGGTCCAACAGCCGCAGGCTCAGTTGCAGGCCGGCGTGGCCGCTCCGGCCGCCTCGAAGGGAGTGGAAGTCTCTTGGAAGGACGGGCAGACCACGCTCAAGTTTCAAAACGGGCAGATAGCCGTCACCAACCGTCTCCAGTACAGGTGGACCGAGGACCATTACCAGGACCCGGAGCCGGTTGACCAGGGAGTCTTCGCAATCAGGCGTTTCAAGACTTCTCTTTTCGGCTGGGCCTATACGAGGGACCTCACCTTCAGGCTCCAGGTTGACTGGGCAAACTCCAACACGTCGCTCGGCATTCTTGACGACGCGTGGGTCCAATATGACTTCACGCACGGCAAGGGACTCTTTCAGATCAGGGCCGGCCAGATGAAGACGCCCTTCGGCAGGCAGAGCATTGCGGCGACAAAGGCCAACCAGTTCGCCGACAGGTCATTCGTCTCTTACCAGTTTTGCTCCATACGCGACGTTGGCGTCATGGCCACCGGGCAGTTCGGCCCCGCGTCCGTAAATGACATGTTCGAATACAGCTTCGGCCTTTACAACGGAGGCGGCCGCAGCGTCTATACAAACCCGGACAACAAGTACCAGCGGGACTTCCGCTTCGTCTTCAGCCCGTGGGGGAGCACCGGATACGACGAGGCCAATCCCAACGGCGCGCCGAAGCCGAAGCTCTCACTCGGTTTCGACTACGAGCACAATGACAGGCGCGTCCCGGAGCAGAACGGCAAGGCGGCGTCGGGCGCCATGTACCACACCGTGGGCTACGACATGCTTTTCAGGTACAGGTGGTTCACGGCGTATGGCGAGTATTTCGGACGCCGCGGCTTCGACGCCAAAGGACTATTGACGCCATCCAACGGCTATAACGCCCAGGTGGGATTTCTGGTCATTCCCAAGAGGCTGGAACTCTTCGCCGGCCGCTGGGGCTACGACCCTAACGACGATAAGCTTTTTGACCGGCAGGTAGAGACGGGAGTGGGCGCCAACTGGTATTTCAGCGGTTTCAACTCGAAGCTCCAAGCCGATTGCCGGAAGATAGAGAACGCCGCGTCCCGTTACCACGCCTATGAGTTCAGGCTGCAGTACCAGTTCGTTTTCTAAAGGGGAGGGGCCAATGAAAAAAACGTTTTTCGCTTTGCGGGCGCTCGCGTGCGGCGCGGTCCTGTTTCTGACGCCCTTGGCGGCTCTCGCCTCCGGGGGAGAGAAGGAGGGCAAGCTCGTTCACGTGGCCGACACGCGCCACCTGAGCGGCTTCAATCTCTACATCGCCGACCTGTACAACACCAACAGGCTCCTATTCACGCTGGAGGCCGTGGCTATCACGGCGCTGATGGGGCTCTGCCTCGGCCTCCTGATGGACTGGATCGTGGGCGCGATCGGGCTCGACCTCAGCAAACACGAAGGCCAAGAGTAGGAGGGGGGAATGCACGACCTGCTTAATATCACGCTTCCAATTTCGGGAGTCTCCATCAACCCGCTGCTGCTCATACTTCTGGGCGTGGCGGTGGGAGTGCTGGGAGGCTTCTTCGGGATGGGCGGAGCCTGGATGGTGACCCCGGCGCTGAACATCTTCGGCTTCCCAATGCCATTCGCGGTCGGGACCGACCTCTGCCACATG
>DAHXMK010000078.1 GCA_027365515.1 Candidatus Aminicenantota bacterium | reverse complement strand
CTGAACCAGTAGAGCGAAATGTCGGTCAGGAGCGTGTCGAGGCTGAATGCCCGTTCGACGTCGCCATCGCAGTCGCTCCATCCGCGAAACTTCTCGACGATCCAGGCCGCGAGGCCAACCGGCGAGTCGGTCAGCGCGTAGGCAAGGGTTTGCGGCTTGGAGCCCTGCAGGGCGGCATAAGCGCCCTCTTCGCCCGACCAGGCCGCGGACCGGCTCAGGAACGCCTGCTCTTCGGCCGACAGGTCCGCGGGCGATGGAATCCAAGGGCGATAACTGCCCGGGATATAGTTCACATGGGCGCCGACCAGCGTCTCGGGGAACAGCCGCGCCAACCATGCTGAGACCCCCGCGCCGATATCTCCGCCCTGCGCGGCGAAGCGATCATAGCCCAGCCCCAGCATCAGGCTTCGCCAGAGTTCGGCGATACGGCGCGCGCTGACGCCTCTGGCCGTCGGAGCCGGAGAGAAGCCAAATCCCGGCAGTGAAGGCGCGACCACGTGGAAGGCGTCGGCGGGATCGCCGCCATGGGCGCCGGGATCGGCCAGCAAGGGGATGACGGCCTCCAGCTCCGCGAAGGAGCCGGGCCAGCCGTGCGTGATCACAAGCGGCAAGGGGCTGGGGCCGCGACCGGGCTGATGCACGAAATGGATGTCGGCGCCCTCGACGGTCGCCAGGAATTGGGGGAGCCGATTGAGCCGCGCTTCGGCCTCCCGCCAATCGAACGCGGTAAGCCAATGATCCGTCAGGCGTTGAACGAAGGCCAGGTCCGAACCCTCGTCCCAGTCTTGGCCCAGAGCGCCGGACGGCCAGCGGGTATTTTGAAGGCGACCGCGAAGGTCCTGAAGTCGCGCCTCGGGCACGTGGATCTTAAACGGGCGCAGGTTCATGTCGAACGCCACAGCGACCTCCCTCAACGCGACCGCCAATCACCGGGACGGAATACCCAACGCGCCCCGGCGCAGGAGGGCTCCAAGCCAAATCGACCTCGTCATACCAAACTCGGCCGGCGGCGCCGGGCAGCTATGTGGCGACGGTCTCCGAGATCGCGAGGTCGAGCATAACCTTGAAGCCCATTGGCTTGCCGTTCCTCGGTGGCCGTTCGCCCTTGTAGGGCTATAGGACCAGGCCCGCGGGCAGCAACCAGAACGCCACGCGAACTCTCGGTCAAAGAGCTGACGCCGCACCATCAGCCCTGCTCCGTCGCGGCGTTCACTGGCCGCCGACCGGCAATCTGGCGAGATCACAACCGCGCTTCATATATCGCCGGTAATGAGAGGACGCGGGAGGGAGAGGCAAGGCTTTCCGGGAGGCGGCTGCGTTACTGGCCGTTGAAGTGAACGACGTGGACGTGGAGCTTCGTGATTTCCGTTTGGCGGTCACGGCATCACAGCACCGCAGCCTCAGGCAGGCGGCGGAGGCTCTGAACATCCGCCAGTCGACCTTGAGCCGCCGCCTGCGCGACATTGAGCGCCGGCTGGGCGTCGTTCTGTTTGAGAGAACCAACGGCGGAACCCGCCTCACGACCATGGGGCTTGAGTTCATCGTCAGCGCCGAGCGGATTCTCGACGAGGTCGACGCCGAGTTACGGCGGCTCAAGAGTAGAAGCGGTGGCGAGCTCGGATAAATGAACAAAGGTGATGGTCTATGACTAATATACGAGCAGAAATA
>DAHXMK010000045.1 GCA_027365515.1 Candidatus Aminicenantota bacterium | reverse complement strand
CTCTCCGGGATAGCGGCCGTCTATCTCCTCTCTTTGGGAGCCGTGCTTCTCGATTCCACGGTGGTGAGCGCGCTTTTCTCTTTTCTGGAGCATCCGCTGGCCCCCAGCGCCCTACTGCCGCCGATAGCGGTGAGCGCAGCGGTGACGCCTTTCTTGGCGGTGGGCATGGAATGGGTCTACCGCAGAGTGTCACGTGGAGAACGAATATGAGCCCCTTCGGCGGCGGCGATTTCGCTCCAAAGGCCATGGTGATGAAGGCCATGGTCTACGTTGCCTTCGGGCTGTTGTTCGCGCGGCTCTTTTATCTGCAGGTGATGCGCGGGGACTTCTACCGCCAGCTGAGCGAGAACAACTACACGAGAAGCATCGTGCTGCGCAGCCCCAGGGGGATGATTCTCGACAGAAAGGGGGCCGTCCTATGCCGCAACAGAATTTCGTTCTCGCTCGTCCTTGACTCGAGCCGTCAAGGCAATTTGGAAGATACGCTCTCGGCGATGCAGAGAATACTCGGCCTCTGCATGACCAAGGAGCAGGTGAAAGCGGCGCAGACGAGAAGCGCCGTGCCGAGCCTTGCGGTCATCGCCAGGGACGTTCCGACCTCGTGGGTCGAGAAGGTCGAGGCGCGCCAGTCAGAGATGCCGCTGCTGACAATCGAAATGGAGGCGCGCAGGGAATATCCCTACGGTGCGCTGCTCGGCCACAGCCTGGGCTACGTCGGCCTCATCTCGCCAGAGGAGTCGGAGAAGCTGCACATACCGATTACCGATCCTTTCATCGAGGTGGGAAAGTCGGGCGTCGAGAGGGCGGCCAACGCGATGCTGATGGGCAAGAACGGCCGCCGGACGGCGCAGGTGAACAGCGTTGGAAGAGAGGTTGACAATCCGAACTTGCGGCTGCCGGGCGTCGGCATCCAGGAAGAGCCAATTCCCGGAAAGACCGTCCAGCTTACGCTTGACGTAAAACTCCAGGCAATTCTGGAAGCCGCTTTTGGAGAAGAGAGCGGCTCGGCGTTGTTCATGAATCCGGCCACCGGCGAGATACTGGCCTGGGTGAGCATGCCGGAGTTCGATCCGAACCTGTTCTGCGGGACGATCTCGCCCACGGCCTGGAAGACGCTAAGCGAAGACCCTCGCCACCCGCTGCTGAACCGCCCGATCCAGGGAGCCTATCCGCCTGGCTCCTCTTTCAAGCCCTTCGTTGGATTGGTGGGACTCGAAGAGGGCAAGCTGACGCCGTCAACGATTTACAATTGCCCCGGCTCGTGGACATTCGGCGGCAACGTGTTTCACTGCTGGGCCAAGGGAGGACACGGCGCGGTCAACCTCTTGACCGCCATTCAGAACTCCTGCAACGTCTTTTTCTACAAGGCCGCGAACGATATCGGCATCGAGAGGATCGCGAAGTGGGGGGCGAGCTTCGGCTTGGGGAAGCCGACGGGAGTTGACATCCCGGGAGAGGGGAGCGGCATCCTTCCCAGTCCGGAATGGAAAGCCTTGCGCCACTTGGGGCCGTGGTATCCGGGAGAGACGCTGCCGGTTGGAATCGGGCAGGGCTACCTCACCGTGACGCCGATGCAGCTTCTGTCCTTCTACTCCACGCTTGCCGAGGGCGGCATCAGGGTGAAGCCCCATATGGTGGCTGGTCCCACCGAGATTCTGGAAAAGACGCCCATCTCCGAATCATCCATCGAGATCATCAAAGAAGGGCTCTGGCGGGTGGTCAACGGCGGCGGCACCGGAAAGGCTTGCCATATTGACGGATTGGACGTTTGCGCCAAGACCGGGACCGCACAGGTGATAGTCGGCAGCGCGGGGAAGAACACTTACTCCATCGAAAAGGAGTTTCGGGATCACGCCTGGTTTGCCGGCTTCGCGCCTCGAAAGGAGCCGCAGGTCGCCTTTGTGATCATGGTCGAGCACGGAGGCCACGGCGGAGACATCGCGGCGAAGATAGCCAAGGCGGGGCTGGAATATCTCTTCTATGGAAAGGAGCCTTCGCCCGAAGGCCAGCCCGCTCAGGCTCCCGCCGCCCCGCGGCGCCAGGATCAATCGGGGACGAGAGATCAGGCAAGGCTTGACCAAGGCCAGGGGGCGGGCCATGCGGGGTAAGCTACAACGGACCTGGAAAATCATGGATTGGCCCGGCCTCTTTCTCGCCGCCGCGCTGATCGCGTTCGGTGTAGTGATTGTAAAGGCAGCCACGGCAGGCACGAGAATGGCGGCGCTTGGGGAGCGGCAGCTATTCTACGGCGTAAGCGCCCTCTCGCTGCTGTTGCTCGTTCTGTTCATTTCATACGAAGTATGGATTGAGTACAGCGCCATCTTTTATGGCATCTGCGTGCTATTGCTGATCATAATGCCGGTCGTCGGCCATTCGGTGGCCGGCTCAAAATCATGGCTGAGCCTGGGAGGATACAGCCTCCAGCCGAGCGAGGTGGCGAAGGTGCTCGCCGCTCTTGCCTGCGCGGGGTATATCAAGGACCTTGAAAACCGAACCATGGAGAAAAGGGACTTCGCGATCCTTTTCGGCATCATAGGCCTTCCCATGATCTTGACGGCGCTGCAACCGGATTTCGGGACGGCAACCACCTTCCTGCCGATGTTCGCGGCGGTCTTTTTCGTCAGCGGCCTTGAGCTGTCCAAGCTGGCCAAGTGGGCGGCGCTCGGGCTCGCGTCGGTGGCCATCTTATTTGCCATCGGCTGGTTCACCTTCTTCCGGCCATACCAGAAGGAAAGGGTTCTCACCTTTCTTGATCCATCGCTCGACCCCAAGGGCGCCGGATACCAGGTGATGCAGGCCAAAATTGCGGTGGGAAGCGGCCAGTTCACCGGTAAGGGCCTCTATTCGGGGACGCAGAACAGGCTCAATTTCCTTCCAGCCCCATATACCGACTTCGTTTTCGGCGTGGTTTGCGAGGAGACCGGCTTCATCGGCGCCGGATTGCTGTTGGCTCTTTACATGGCGCTGCTGTTGCGGGTCGTCTCGGCGCAAGAACTGGCGAAAGACCCCGAGGGGCGGTTTCTCGCCGCCTCCGCCTTCTTTATGTTGCTTTACCACATTCTGATAAACACGGGGATGGTTGTGGGACTGTTGCCGACAACGGGCATTCCTCTGCCGTTCTTGTCGTACGGCGGCTCAGCGCTCTTTTCCATGACGATGATGGTCGCCCTTGCGCTGAACGTCAGGATGCGGCGATACTCAGTCTAGAGAAAAGCGATGAGCCGTTACGCGAGGCAGGAACTCGTTCCGTGGATTGGGGCCGAAGGGCAGCGGCGCCTTGTGGAATCAACCGTCGGAATCGTGGGTATGGGCGCGCTCGGGAGCGCGTCGAGCACCTTGCTGGCGCGGGCCGGTGTCGGCAGGCTGATCCTGGCGGACAGGGATGTCGTCGAAATGAGCAACCTCCACCGCCAGATGCTATACACCGAGGCTGATGTCGCCGACAGGCTTCCAAAATCAGAAGCGGCCGCCAGGCACCTTCGCGCAGCCAACTCCGAAATAGCCATAGAACCGCTGATAGCCGACATTATGGCCGAGGAGGCGAGGGAGTTGTTTTCACGTTGCGACGTCGTGTTGGACGGCACCGACAACTTCGAGACGCGTTTCCTGCTGAACGACGCAGCGGTTGAAGCCGCCAAGCCGTGGATTTACGCCGGAGCCGTTTCAGACTACGGCGCGCTCATGGCGATTGTCCCGGGGGAAGGGCCTTGCCTTCGCTGCCTATTCAAGGAGGCGCCGGCTGCGGGAAGCGTTCCTACGTGCGAAGCTGCCGGGGTATTTGGTTCCGCGCCGGTTTCGGTCGCGGCCTTCCAGGCCTCGGAAGCCGTCAAGCTACTGACCGGCCATAAAGAAAACCTGGCAAGATGGTTCGTGCGAATCAGCCTGAAAGAACCGTCCTTGGCGATCACTGAGTTCAAGATGGACCCCAATTGTCGTTGCTGCCAAGAAGGCCGCTTCGATTTTCTCGAAGAAAGGGCCATAAGCTCGGCGAACCGCCTTTGCGGACAGAACGGGGTCATGATAATAGCCCCGAAGGGAACCAGGATTGACCTGGCCGCTTTGGAGTCCAGGCTGGCGATCTTTGGCCGAACGTATAGGAACAAGTACCTCGTCCAGACCGATCTGGAGGGTTTCAAGCTGACAGTTTATGAAGACGGCAGGACGATGGTTCAAAACACTAGCGATGCCGCAAAGGCCCGTTCGATCTACGCGAGATATGTAGGAATCTAGCAGGCCGAAAAAAATATGGGGGCGGATGGGGCCGCCCCCAAAGGGCAAGAAAGCGATCTCGGAAGATTAAGAACTAAGGCCGATGGGTTCCACGATTTCCATTTCCTCCGCGGGAAGGCTGGTTCTGCGGCTCAGGCCTGCTTGGTATGTAGCGTGGCGCCTGTTCAGGGCGCGGCTGGTAGCTTGGAGGCTGCGAAGGCCGTGGCTGGTAACTTGGCGGTTCCGAGGGGCGCGGCTGGTAGCTCGGCTGCTGAGAAGGCCTGGGCTGGTAACTGGGCGCTTCCGAAGGCCGCGGTTGATAACTTGGCTGTTGGGTAGGACGCGGCTCGTAAGCAGGCCTCTGGTATGGCCTTGGCTCGTAGCTTGGAGACTGAGAAGGCCTGGGCTGATAACTTGGCTGCTCCGAGGGGCGTGGTTGATATCGCTGGGGCTGCTCGGGTCTGGAAGAAGTCCCGTTGCCGTTGCGAACTGGCGGCTGATAGCCGGGGTTTTCCCTTGCACCGCCGTCTCGAGGTTGGAGGCGTGGCGGGTTAACATTGCCGTTGGAGGGTGTTTGTCCTTGTCTGGGCGAGATTCCTGAGTCCGGACCTCCTGGCCTTCTCCAATCTGAGCCTGGGCGATTAGTCATGCCGGGGTTGCCGCCTTGCTGAGCCCGGCTCGGTGGCAGCGGAGAGTTACTGACGCGTCCCCAAGAACCCTGCCCAGGTTGGTTCGGACGTTCCGAAAAGCCAGTCAAGCCAGGTTGGCCGGCATTGTTAGTGCGCTGAGAGATGGCTCTTTCTCTAAGCGAGGCCATGTCAACGCGGCCAGATCTGTAAGCGTCAATGTCCCTTGGAGTCAGGTGCAAGCCGCCGCTCATGCCACCAATTTGATTATGCCAGCCGTTTCCTCCTCGGTCCGGTCCACCTTCCCAACCTCGCCTGATAGGAGGCGGCTCGCGATGGTGGGGAGGAAGAATTGGAGCGATATTGCTAGGTGGAGGACCATGATGTCCAACAACCACTGTTGTTACATTATTGACATAGATGTTAGTGATGTTGACGCTGAGCCAGCCGCGCGGCCCCCAACACGGGCCGTTGAAGCCATATGGGGTCCAGCCGATCCACCCGTCGCCCCAGTACCAGGCCACCCATGCGGGCGAGAAGACGACGCCAGGAACCCAGCCCCACCCGAAGCCTACCATGAAGGTCCAGCGGCCGTAATGGCATGGCGCCCATCCCCAAGGCTCGTCTGGAATCCAGGTAGTTCCCCATGGCGTGTAAGCCCACCGGCCATCGTAGTAGGGGCTCCAGTTTGGTCCTGCGTAAGCTGGCAGGGGCCGCCAGACGTTGCCGTAAGTCGCGTTGTAGCTCCAAGTTCCGTAGTTGTCGAAATCGCTTGCGTAAGCCGCCAGGCTCTCGGGCAGGTATTTCGCCGAGTCGCTCCCGCGCTCCGGCCTTGGAAGGCTATGGTCGCGGAAGGCAAGCAGAGATGGAGCCATATTGTCCCCGGCCGGCCTCGGCGGCGTCGGCCCATAACCGTACTCGGAGTAGGTTGACGTCATCCTGTCAAGCGTAACCGTCTGCCCTCCGCTGGAGACTTGGCAACTGCCTTCGATTGCCGTCACCATGGTCCGGTCAACGTTCTCGACGTTGATCAGGTAGAGGCCTTTCTGGAGCGGAGTCACATAGGACGAAGGCGTGGTTATCCCGCCAGCGTTGTTCTGGCTCGGGTCGTTCTGAACATCCAAAAGCATCGTGCCCTTCCAGAGCCTGGCCACGAGCGGGTGCTGGCCGGACGGATCCAGGTTAGGGAAGCTCGATGCTTCGAGGCGGGTGTCGTAGTCGAGCCAGAGGTGCGTTCCGTCTTGGAGGAAAATGTCCAGCCTGCCGGAAGAACCCGTCCAGACGGTGTCACCATCCATAAGTGGCGTGTTGATAGTGAGCTGCTGCGATTGCGTATCCCTGTTGCCTAGAACCTGAGCATCGCCATCAACATGCCGGACTGTTGCGTATTCCTGGGCGAAGAGCGGTACTAGGGCCGCCATTGCCAGGGTTGTTATAAGAGAGCTTCTTAGGCTGTGGGGTCTCATGGTTCACCTCCAACGCCTCGGCAAATGCAACATAGCTGCCATTAAGGAATAAAATGAAAGTCCCTGCAAATGCAGGGACTTGGTTCAGAACAACTTAGGGGCTGGCGTCCGACTGGCCGGACATGTGCGTCCAGTCGAACGGCCCGGCGAAGGTCTTATTGTGCTTGCACCACGACGGGCATACTTGACAACTTTTGCTGAGCGTTCTGGATCTGCCCGTCAAGAGAGCTCAACTGGCCCCGTACGCCATCCAACTGGCTCTGCACCGCGCTCATCTGTTGTTGCGCCGCGTTCTTGTCGGTCAGGTTCGTGCTGGTCGCGTCCTTGCTCCGAAGATCGTTCAATTGCGCCTGCAGGTCCAGCATCTGCTTCTGGAGGTCGGCCCTTTGAGAGACCATATCGGCCACCTGGTTCTGCAACGCATCGCGGCCTTGGGCGCCCGTAGGGGCGTTAGTGGGCGCCGGCGTGCCTTCCCCCTGGTTTTCAGTGGGATATTCGGCCTTGTCCAGCTCTCCCTCGTTAGCAAGCCTCGAATGTTGGCTGATCTTCTGCAACTGGTCGTCATTGATCCTTAAGACGGCCTTCGGCTTTGGCTCGGCGGTCGTGCTCTGCTGGGTCATAGCCGGCCCGCCCGCCTCGGTCTTGGCCATGTCAATCTGGTCAACCGGCAGGTATAGCTCCATGCCCTGCTTTTGGAAATAGGCGATGCCGTTCTGCACGAGCGGCTTATCGTCGGCGTTAATCACCTTGCCGTTGGAGAGGTAAATCTTGTACTCCGCGGAAACCGCCATCGTGAGAACCATTAGGAGCGAAATCACAACCAATCTGCGCGCCATGGGTTACCCCCTTCTAAAAACTCCGCTTATATTATGGTCCTGCCCATTGCTTTAGTCAAGCAATTGACAGCCCTTGCACGCGCCAGCCGCTGCCAAGCTCGCGGAAAGAGCCGCGCAGCCAGGTTTGCACTTCGGGAATGTGTCTATTTAAGCCTCACCTCGACCGGATTGGAAGGCGGTCCAGGGCTGCCAGCCGCCGTCTGGTAATAGACCCTGTAGAGCGCCACTGATGCTCCTTTCGGCGGCCTCGGGTCGAGCGCTTCGGAAGAGCCTGGCGGAAGCGGCCCGGCGACTTTCATCCATTGCTTCTCTCCGGGGGCCTTGCGTTGCAGGACGGTGAGATCAAGTCCCGCTGGAGGCGTGAAGGTTATAAGAACCTGGGGGAAAGGAGTCGCAATGAATTTTCCTGAAGGCGGCGGCGGAGCTGAAAGCGTTCTTTCACCTACTCGTACGGTAACCGGCGCCGAAGGGTCGCTATGGTTTTGAGCCGAGTCCAGCGCCACGACCCGGTAAACATAGGTCGCTCCTGAGAAAACCTTTTCGTCGGTGAAGCCGCGCGCTCCTGAAGCTATTGGCTGTGGCGTCACTACCTCAGGCTCGGCGGCTATCGCTTCGCTTCTGAGGACCAGGAACCCCGAAACCTCTTCAGGCGGCCCGCCTGGCACGAAGTCGAGAAGGACTCTTCCGCCGGTGGCGTCGAACGAGGTGATCCTCGGAGCGGATGGGGGATGTGCTGGTGGAAGCGTGAAGCTGACCGTGTCCGACGGCGCGCTTGGTTGTCCATCGTTGCCGATCGCCAAAACGCGGTAACTTCTTGGCCCTCCCTGTCCGAGCACCAACGGGTCGTCGTACCTCGGCTCGGGAGTTATTCTCTCCGAAAGCCTCTCCCACTTGTCCACGTTTAGCTTTTCGACCCGGTAACCGGCAACGGGGACGGGGCATGGCGACCATTTCAAGACCACCGCTTGCGGCCCAAGGGTAGCGGTGAGCGAAGTGGGTGCTGGGGGCGGCGCCGCGCCTATGGCGACGGCCATAACTGGGGACGAAGGCGCTCCAACCTTGTCATGGATGTCCTTTGAGGAAATCCTGTAGCAGTAGCGCTGCCCGGGCTGGACCGCCGAGTCAACGTAGCTGTCGGACTTCGCTTGAAGCGGCTTTTGCGCGAGGGCCACGAAGGGGCCTTGGTAGAAGTTCGACCGTTCAAGAAGATAGCCTGCCGTTCTCGAATCGGCTGAAGGCCGCCACGAAAGGGCGATCTTCCCTGCCTGGACTTCGGCCTTCAACTCCTTCGGCGGATATGAAGCCTCGAAGTCCGGCACAAAGACCGAAACAGGTGGCGCGTCGGGCGTCTCGCGGCCGAAAACGTCGACTCCGGTGGCGGTGTAGCGGACCTCTCTTTCCACCGGTGGTTTAGGGTCGGTGAAGCGGGGCAGTCGGACCTTCTGGCTTTCTTCGTCGCCGGGCAGAATCGGACCTTTGGAAATCCTCTCGAAGCCGTTTGCTCCACCTCTCTTTACCCGGTACGTCAACACTGGCATTCCTGGCCTCTGTTCCGGCAGGTCCCAGTCCAAGGCAACGCCGTACGGGGTCGCCGAGGCGCGAAGGTTGACCGGGGCCCCGCCAAGAGGCGTCGCGGTTCCAGGGGAGACGGCCATGGAGAGCCCTGCGCTCTTGCCGCC
>DAHXMK010000039.1 GCA_027365515.1 Candidatus Aminicenantota bacterium | reverse complement strand
TCTCTCTTTATATAAAAAACGTGCGGCGCGAGTCTCGGACGATCTGCTTTGTCAGGCATCGCGGTCCGAGGCACTCCAAGTACGACAGTACGAGTCGGCCTCGTCCCGCTCGCCTTCCTTGCATCTCGCCCAATCCGCGCGCCGCGCCATTCTTCGCCCGCCTCATGACAAAAGAAATGACTGATGGAAGGCGGGCTCGAATGGCATTGCTCCCTAGGCGAAGAACGGGCGCGGCTTTGGAGTGCGGCGGCTTGCCGCCGCTTTCGGTGACGGGGCTTGCCACGGCATGTCCTCTTCGTTGCCTGCAGCCGCGCCTTTGGGCTTTGCCCCTCCGAACGCTTCGCGTCCTGCCGCGCCCTTCGCCGTGGTAGCTTGGCTTATGAGACTCACCGGCTTCGCCAGCGCTTTGCGCCGTGATTTGACCGGCCCTATAATCTGTGGTATACAAAAGCTTCCGGGGCAAGGAGCCCCTTGGGGAGGAAACAAAGATGCGAGCAGCGAAAGCGATTGTTTTGGTTGCCGGCCTTCTCTTGAGTCTCTCGGTTTTCGCCGAGCAGCCCAAGAAGGGGGAGAAACAAAAGGGCCCGACGATGGTCGAGCTGATGGAGCAAAAGAAGTACCAGGAAGCGGCTACCCTGGGCGAACAATTCATCAAAGCCAACCAGGCCGATTTCGGCGTCTATTATAATCTTGCGTTGGCATACAAGAACTTGAAAGATTATCCCAAAGCGCTCAGCAACGCCGAACTGGCGGCTGGGATGGATGCGACCAGCGTCCTTCCATATGAACTGGAAGCGGCCGTTTACCACGAGATGAACCAGGACGACAAGGCCGCCGAGTCATATGAAAAGGGCCTCGTGGTGGATCCGACTAACAAGGAAATGCTCTATACGCTTGGCCATCTCTATGAACAGCGCAAGGAAATGGCCAAGGCCATGGAGAAGTACGACCAGCTCGTGGCGCTTGACCCGGCCTACCGGAACGTGGCCTACGACGTGGGCGTGATGTTGCAGGAAAACGGCGATCCCCAAAAGGCGCTGACCTACCTCGACAAGGCGAAAGCGGCGGCTCCAGATAATGACGACGTGCTCCTGGCGATCGCCCAGTCGCAACTAAAGCTCCAGGATTACGCCGGCGCGGCCGAGACTTTCCAGCAATTCCTCAAGATCACCAAGAAGGAGGCCTACAAAGTCGCGATGATGCAGAACATGGCCTTCTGCTATTTCAAGGCGAAGGACTACGCCAAGTGCGCCGAGACCGCCGAGCAGATACTTCAGGCGAGGCCGAACGACGAGAAGGGGCTCTTTTTCAAGGCGGAGGCCCTTTTCGCTCAAGATGACTGCGCCAAGGCGGTCCCGGCGGCCAACGACCTGCTGGCCGTCTCCAAGGACAACGGCAAGCGCTTGCCGGTGCTAAAAGGCATTTGCGAATGCAGCTATAAGGGAAAGAAATTCAAGGAACTCGCTTCCTATGGTGAGCAACTGCTGGCTATAGACCCGAACGACGACGCGGTTCTTTTGCACATGGCGACGGCTTACCAGGAGATGAAGAACAACAGGAAGGCCGTCGAGTACTACAAGAAGTTCATCGCCGTAACCAAGGACGCCGACCTCAAGGCCAAGGCGCAGAAGAACGTAAGGCAGCTGGGCGGCTGAGTCCAGTTGGAGTTTCTGTGAGCAGCAACCGGGGCCGGGCGGCAAGCCCGGCCTTCTCTTTTGGCGCCGGGCGCAAGCGTCATTCGCTATTGCCAACAAAGGCTTTTGTTGCTAATATTTATACCTGCTTCCAGCGGGAAGTCCCGCCGGTGGTTGCCGGCGGCCTCGCGGGCCTTTGAACGCAATCTGGAGGTTTCATGGCTACCACGTCACCTAAAACCGCGTCTTACATCGAAGAGTCCGAGAAATACAGCGCCCACAATTACCACCCGCTGCCGGTTGTCCTGGAAAAGGCGGAGCGCGTCTGGGTATGGGACGTCGAGGGCAAAAAATATATGGACTGCCTCTCCTCCTACTCCGCGATCAACCAGGGCCACCGCCATCCCAAAATCATCAACGCTCTCAAAGAGCAGGCCGACAGGCTTACCCTTACTTCAAGAGGCTTCTATAACGACAAGATGGGTTCATGGCTGAAGCTTCTCTGCGAGCTGACCGGCTACGAAAAGGCGCTGCCGATGAACACCGGCGCTGAGGCGGTCGAGACGGCCCTGAAGACGGCCAGGAAGTGGGGCCAATACGTCAAGGGCGTTCCCGCGGGTTCGCAGGAGATCATCGTCTGCGCAAACAATTTTCACGGCCGGACGATAACCATAATCACTTTTTCCTCAGACGCTCAGACGAAGGATGGCTTCGGCCCATACACTCCGGGCTTCGTGACCATTCCTTACGGGGACGCGAAAGCTCTGGAAAAGGCCATTACGAAAAACACCGTGGCTTTCATGGTCGAGCCTATTCAAGGCGAGGCCGGCGTGGTGGTGCCTCCAAAGGGGTATCTGAAAGAATGCGCCGAGATCTGCCGGAAGCACAACGTGCTCCTCGTGGCCGATGAAGTACAGACCGGGTTCTGCCGCACCGGCAAATGGTTCGCCTGCCAGCATGAAGGGGTCAGGGCCGACATCATGGTTCTGGGCAAGGCCTTGGGCGGCGGAATGTATCCGGTTTCCGCCATCGTCTGCGATGATAAGATCATGAGCGTCTTCAAGCCCGGGTCGCGCCCCAAGAAGGATATGAGACCATATTTCAAAAGGAAATGCAAGCGCCATTGCAAGCCATGTCCCCAAGTAGCTATTTGCCCCACCAACGGGGAGCGGGCGCATCCCAGCGACTCCTAATCCAGCGACTCTTTTCTTGATCCCATCTCTCCCATCACCATGCCGGCGATAATCAGTGCTCCTCCGAGGAGGGCGCTTCCGCCAAGCTTCTCGCCTCCGATCCAGAACGCGAAAATGCCGGCGAAGACCGGCTCCAAAGCAAAAATGAGGGCCGCTTGCGTGGCGCTCACCTTTCTTTGAAAGGCCGTCTGGACAAAGTACGCGAGGGCAGATGCAAAGACGGCGGTCAGCAGGATGCCTTTGACGGCCGGCCACGGCACGGGAGCCAGGCTTGTCCAGTGCGGGGCGGAACAGAGCCATGCAAGTGCGGCAACCGTCGCCAACTGGCCCGCAACGAGCGGCGCAGTGTCATGCTGTCTCGACAGGCGCGAGGTCAGAATAAGGTGAACGGCATAGACCGCGGCGCAAGCAATGCTAAGAAGGTCGCCCGGGTTCACTCGTCCTATCCCGCTTTCAAGAGACAGCGCGCCAAGCCCGGCCGTCGCCAGCAGCACGCCCGCGATGACAAGCATTCTCGGCCAGCGGCGGCTGATGATCGCTTCGAAAAGGGGTGTAAAAACGACGAAGAGCCCCGTTATGAAACCCGAATTTGCCGCCGTCGTGTACTTCAGGCCGAGCGTCTGCAAGGCGTAGCCGGAAAAGAGCGCCGCGCCCATGACGACACCGCCGCCGAAGGACGCCCATCTGGCCTTGGCGAGCCTGGGGGCGAGAGTCGCTCCCACGAGCAGCGCGGCCAAGCTGAATCTTACAGCCAGAAAAGGGAAGACGGGATAAACGGCGACAGCGTCCCGGACCCAGACGAAGCTGGCCCCCCAGATGGCCGTAATGCAAATGAGGGCGGCGTAAGCCGGAAGCCCGGCGCCGCCGCCCTCTCTCTTGTTCACCCGAACCTACCGCAGCGCCTGGGAGATTCTCTCAACCGCCCAGTCAACCTCTTCCCTGTTTATCACCAGGGCTGGGGCGAAACGGATCACCTGCTCGTGGGTATCTTTTGCCAGTATGCCGTGGCCCATCAGCTTTTCGCACCATGGCCTGGCCTTGCCGGAGGAGTTCTTGATTATCATTCCTATCAAGAGCCCCTGTCCCCTGATGCCCTCGACGTGAGGATTGCCAAGTCCTTTGAGCTTTTCCATGAAATAGCCGCCCATCTCCGCGGCCCTCTCGTCGAGCTTCTCGTCCCTGAGCACTTCGAGCGCCGCCGTCGAAACGGCGGCCGCGAGCGGGTTGCCGCCGAATGTGGAGCCGTGGTCCCCGGGCTTGAAGACGCTCATGATCTTATCATCGCAGACGATGCGGAAACCGGATACATTCCGCCGCCCAAGGCCTTGCCCAGAACCATGATGTCGGCCCT
>DAHXMK010000024.1 GCA_027365515.1 Candidatus Aminicenantota bacterium | reverse complement strand
GGAGCGACGTTCGTCACGCTCAGAGGCGCCTGATTTGTTAGCGGGTTGCACGAAGAACAATGAAGCATTACATTACCAAAGGCGCGAGGCCAATAAGCTCCCGCCTCACCACGAAACTGGCTTTTAGCCCCCGTCCGGTTGCAGGGAACGGGCGCGGGATGATTCAAAGGATTTCGCACGAGGGTAAATGGCATCCGTAAATAGCGTCCAGGAGCTCAAAAACCTGGTTGACCCCACCGGCGTCTATGGAGAGTACGTCAGGCTAACCCGCAAGGGCAAGCGGAGCGTGGGGTTGTGCCCGTTCCACCGCGAGAAGACGCCTTCGTTCTCGGTTGATCAGGAGACCGGCCTCTTCTACTGTTTCGGCTGTCACAAGGGCGGAGACCTGCTGCGTTTTCTTCAGGACGTGGAAGGGTGCTCTTTCACGGAGGCGCTCGAAATTCTGGCGAACCGGGCCGGGGTCACGTTGTCCATCTCCGCTGGCCGCCAGGCCGCGGCTTCGGGCGCTCCCGACCGGAAAGAGAAGCTCAGGAAGGCGCTCGCTTCAGCGGAGAGGTATTACAGGTCGGCCCTCAAGGCCGAGAAGAAAGGCAGCGCCGTTCGCTCCTACATGGAGGAGCGGGGGCTGGGCCCGAAGCAGGAAGAGTCTTTCCTTCTGGGTTTTGCTCCCTTTGGCGGCGGCCTGATGAACCACTTGGCCGGCGAGGGGTTCAGTCCAGATGATGCCGCCGAGTGCGGCCTCGTCGTCGAGAGGGAACAGGGCGGCCGCGCGGAGCGTTTCCGCAACAGGTTGCTTTTCCCCATCAAGGACGCGATGGGGCGCACCGCCGGGTTTGGCGGAAGGGCGATTGACGGACAGGAGCCCAAATACCTTAATTCGCCGGAAACGCCCGTTTTCCAGAAGCGGGATATTCTTTTCGGCCTCTGCTGGAGCAAGGAAGAGATACGAAAGAGGGGACAGGCGGTCCTGGTAGAAGGCTATATGGATTTCGTTGCCGCCCATGAAGCCGGAGTCACCAACGTGGTCGCCGGGCTTGGCACAGCCCTGGCGGGCGGCCAGGCCGCGCTTTTGGCAAGGTATGCCAAAGAGGTGATCTTGAGTTACGACGGCGATCCGGCGGGGCTTGCGGCGGCACAGCGGGCCGTCCCGATCCTTCTGGCCCATTCGCTCTCCATAAGGGTGGCAACGCTTCCAGAAGGCAAAGACCCGGATGAGTGCATTAAGCGGGCCGGCGCCGAGGCCTATAAGCGATGCGTCGAGGAGGCGGTTCCGTTTTTCCGCTTCCTCGTGGAACAGGCCCAGGCGAAAGCGGTCTTAGGAAGCGTGGAAGGACGAGTTGCCTTCGTGCATTCGCTTTCGGAGTACCTCGCGGCGGTTCCCGACCTATCTCCTGAACGAGCGTGCGCATCGTCTTGAAAAGCTTGTTTATCGTTTCGATCATGTGGACCGGGATTCTTATCGTGCGGGCCTGGTCGGCGATTGCCCGCGTGATCGCCTGCCGTA
>DAHXMK010000009.1 GCA_027365515.1 Candidatus Aminicenantota bacterium | reverse complement strand
GGGATGACGGCGGCGGCATGAAGCTTCTTGGAAAAAACCCGATCTTCCCGGGGAACGCGGAGGCGCGCAAGAAGCAGAAGCTGCCCAGGTTCACCGACGACACCGCCCCACCCGAGCAGGAGGTCTCCTACGAGGTTGTAGGCATAGACGTCTTCGGGCGGGAGAGCGTTCCGTCGCTTCCGCTGAAAATCTTCGTGCCCGACGTGGCGGCCTCGTTCCCGCCCGAATCCGTCACGGCCGATTCGAAGCCTGGCGCCGTCGAGCTTTCATGGTCCAAGCCGCAAAGCCCGCGGACGTCAGGCTACCTTATCGAGCGTAGCGCTTTCAGCCAGGGGCCATATACCACGCTTACGCCGAAGCCGCTCCCGGCCGGGACGCTCCGCTATTCGGACGATTCAGGCACGCCGGGCACGCATTACTACTACCGCGTCTATTCGCTTGACCCGCGGGGCAAGCAGGGCGCGCCTTCCCGCGCGGCGGCGGCGGTCTTCGCCGGCCTCTCGGCGCCGTCATCGCCGGAGGGGCTTGAAGCGTCGAGAGGCGCGGACGCGATTTCCTTGAAGTGGAGCCCGGTCAAAGGCGCCGCCGGATACAGGGTCGAAAAGACGGCGGGCAAAGAGGGCAAGTGGTCCTACGCCGGCAACGCGCTCGTAATGGACCCGCGATTCGACGACCCGATCGTCCTCGGTATGGAAGGGGTGATGAAATACCGCGTCAGCGCGGTCGGCGCAGACAACCAGGCAAGCCCGCCCAGCGCCGAGCTTCTCGTCGAACTTCCCCCGAACCGCCCGCCGGCAACGCCCAAGATCACCGGCTTTAGCGGCATGGGCGGCGTGGCCCGCATAGATTTCATTCCCGGAGGAGACCCTCAAAAGGCCCAAGGCTTTCTCGTCTTGAGGGGAGCCGCCATGCTGGCGGAGCCAATGGTCATTACGGACAAGCCGCTCGAAGGGTCGGCCAGGAGCTTCACCGATGACAAGGCCGTACCAGGGCAGGAGTACTGGTACAGGCTCGTGGCGGTTGACTCGGCCGAGAACCGAAGCGAAGCCTCCGAGCCGGTCGCCGTGCGCATCGGCGATCCGGTGCTGCAAGCGCCGCCGGCGCCGAAAGCTCAGTTCATCGAGAACCCGTTCCCGCGCGTGGTCATTAGCTTCGCGCCGGGGCCCGGCGCCACCGCCGCCGTGATCGAGAGGCAGGCGGGCGATAGCACAGAGTGGGACCGAGTAGCGGGGCCGGTCGCGCCCGGCGTTTCGCAGGCGCTCGACACGAGGCCGCCCCGCGGCCGTAGCGCCTCCTACCGTGTTTACTATCAGGCGCTGAACGGCGCCAGCGGCCCGCCCTCGCCGCCGGCCACCATAAAGGTGCCGTAAGTAGTCGTTGACATTGAACCCCGTCTCTGGCAATCTGCACGCTGGAGGCGGGGTTGGATCACGTCCTGGAATTCCTGAAGGCTCTTTACGACCCTGAAAAATTGAAGGCTTTCATCGCGGCCGGCAGCTACCCGGTCCTCTTCGCCATCGTCTTTTCCGAAACTGGGCTGATGATGGGGTTCTTTTTGCCTGGGGACTCCCTTCTCGTGACGGCAGGAATTCTGGCGGGACAACACATCCTTGACCCGTGGGCGCTCTGCGGACTATTGAGCGCGGCGGCCATCCTGGGGGACAACACCGGTTATTGGATCGGGCGCAAGACCGGCCCGGTCATTTTCAAAAGGCCGAAGTCTCTCCTCTTCAACCCCGCCCACGTCGAACGGGCGCACGGTTTCTACGAGAGATATGGAGGCAAGACGGTCGTAATCGCCAGATTCGTCCCCATAGTTCGCACCTTCGCGCCGGTAGTCGCCGGCGTAGGCAAGATGCCTTGGCGGCGGTACATTCTCTTCAGCGTGACCGGCGGGGCCGCCTGGATTTGCAGCATGACGCTCGTGGGATATTTCCTCGGTTCGATTCCTGGCGTCACGCGCTACCTTCACGTCATCATCCTCACCGTCATCTTTCTCTCCATCCTTCCCGCCGTCATAGAGGTCCTCAGGCAGAGACGGGCGAGGGGCAAGGGGTAAACGCGCGATACGCTTGGCCCGAAGATTAGGCGGCGCAGCGCTTGTAAACACATCAACTTATCCTCTTATCAACTCTTTCTTGTAGGAGGCGTCTCCAGACGCCGATTGCGCCGTCGGGTTCTGGAGAACCCTCCCACATTGCAGGAGGCGTCTCCAGATGCCGATTGCGCGTGATTGGTGAGTCGTGAGTAGTGAAAGATGCAAGGCACGCGCAAAAAAGAATCAACGCAAAGCGCGGGCGGGGGCATTCTCCCCCCGCCCGCGTTTGACAAGGCGGAGCAAGAAGAATAGAGTCGCGCCATGGGAGGAATCGATTCCGCCATCGTGTCAGCCCGCATTATGGCAAGTTCGGTGTGTAGCCTAATAGGCGTTAGGTTTGCCAGAAGGAAGTAACTATGAGCCTCCGCAAAACGATGTGTTTCTTAATGCTCTGCTTGGCGGCGTGTCAACTGTCTTGCTCTTTGCTCCCTACTGAAGAAACGAGCGTGTATTGTTATATATTGGAGCATGCGTGGTGGGCTCAAGGCAGCTACCGAGGGAAAGCACTTGTGATAATCGCTGACAAAACTGTCAGTCACTTAGTAGCAATACCTGAAATGCTAGATGCATCAACGTCGCCAGAAGCTGATCTGCGCGCTAAATTTCCAACGGCAGGGGAAGATACGATTCAAGATTACTTAAGGAAAAATCTTAGTTCGACTGCAATTGCAAGACTGCCAGGCTGTCAAATCAAGTACAAGTTAGAAAAGGCCGATGTCGTAAATTACTACTTTGACAAGGCTAGCACGCATGAAGAATATGAGGCATATCTCGGTGAGTATAGTGATTCGTCATATTCTTTCTTTCAACGCTTTTCAAGGGTTGGTTTTAACAGAACGAAGACTGAGGCTATTGTCTATGCAGACGAAAGGAGAGATATACTGGCCGGAGGCGGTGGCCTTGGCCTTCTTCGGAAGGTGCATGGGAAATGGCAATTCGTATCTGTGGCCTACCGTTGGCTGTCTTGAGAGCGACAAGCCTAACATCCCGTAGCAGCAAACCTGCAGCGATAGCCCGCTAAACGGGGGCGTCTAGATACTTCAGGAGTTGGCAATGGAGAATTCGTACCCAACACTAGGTGAGGAAATTGCGAGAATAGAAAGAGATCTTGGTATTCCCGAAGGTTTTTATGACGCGCTGATGAATGAAGACGATTGGTCCTTTGTCATTAAGTTACATGCATTCCTCGATGGTTCTCTTACAAAGCTTCTGACATCGCACTTGGCCAGACCAGAACTGGATGCCGTCTTCAGCCGAATGGAATTGGCTAACCAAAGAACAGGAAAGCTAGCCTTTGCAAGGCAACTGGATCTCCTTTCAAAGACCAGCATCGATTATCTCCTGTTGCTTACTGAACTTCGAAATAGATATGTTCATAACATCGCACAAACAGGAACAAAACTATCTGACAATATCAATACGCTGGCCCCATCGAAACTGGCGATGCTAGCAAAGGTGGCGAACTGGCCCGAATACGCAAGCATCCCTGAACTGCTTATCAGCAAGGAGCATCAGCAACAATTCCTAGCCGTCTTCTTTAAGCGAGTATTATGGTATGGCTCTTTCTCTGTCCTCCAAGAAATTGTGGTGTCTAGGGTATTTACCGAGCGAAAGAACAACGCTATGAGCCTTGCCTATGGCTTTTTCGCGAAGGTTGCAGAAAGTATTACGTTGAAACCGACGGTAGAAACAACACCCGAATCGTGAAAGCCTAGCAGCCAATGGAGGCGGCTCTGTCAAGGGGCATAGTATTGATTTCCGTCCGAATGTAGGCTGGGGCGGGTTTCGAGTGCTGAGTGCTCAGTGCTGAGGACTGAGTGCTGAGTTTTGAGCCGCGAAGATAATTTGCCGCCGCACGAAGTGCGGCCGTCGCCGGAGCGTCGCGCTGGCGCGCTCCCCATATGGGGGCTCAGCCGC
>DAHXMK010000424.1 GCA_027365515.1 Candidatus Aminicenantota bacterium | reverse complement strand
TTCACCGGTTCGTTCGCCGTCAATCCCTTTTCCAAAGAAAAAATACCGGTCTATCTGGCCAACTTCGTCCTGATGGATTACGGCACCGGAGCCATCATGAGCGTCCCGGCGCACGACCAGCGCGACTTCGAGTTCGCAAAGCAATATGGCCTGCCGGTCCGGGTCGTCGTTCAGCCCGGAGGATTGGCCGCCGACGGAATGAAAGAGGCGTCGCCGCTTGACGGGCTTCTTGAAGAGAGCGGGCCGTTCACCGGCATGAAGAACAGGGAGGCGATGAAGGTGATGGCCGCGAAGGCCGCCGCAGATGGGTTCGGCGAGGCCGCTGTCACCTTCAGGCTGAAGGACTGGGGGATTTCCCGCCAGAGGTATTGGGGGACTCCCATCCCGGTGATCAACTGCGGCTCGTGCGGCACCGTCGCCGTTCCGGAGAACGAGCTTCCGGTTCTCCTTCCTTACGATGTTCCGCTGACCGGCAAAGGCGAAAGCCCGCTGGCCAGGGTGGCCGGTTTCGTGAACGCCAAGTGTCCAAAGTGCGGCGGAGCGGCGAAGCGCGAAACCGACACGATGGACACGTTCGTTGATTCGTCGTGGTACTTCCTCCGCTACACGAGCCCCAAGGAGAACGCTCGTCCCTTCAGCCGCGGCGCGGCTGATTATTGGGCACCGATAGATTTCTACATCGGCGGCATCGAACACGCGACGATGCACTTGATTTACTTCCGCTTCTTCACGATGGTGCTTCGCGACCTTGGGCTGGTTGCATTCGGCGAGCCGGCCAAGAGGCTCATGTGCCAGGGCATGGTCATCAAGGACGGCGCGAAGATGTCGAAGAGCCTTGGCAACATCGTTGACCCCGACGCGATGATCGAGCGCTACGGCGCCGATTCAGTGAGGCTCAACATCCTTTTCCTTTCGCCGCCGTGGGACCAATTGGATTGGAAGGAGTCCGGGGCCGAGGGGGCGGCCCGGTTTCTCAACAGGGTCAACGACGCGGTTGAAGAGGCCCTGCCGAAGCTGGGCGGCGAGACGAAGCTTCCCGAACGCGGGGAAGCGCTGGCGCTCAGAAGAAAGACCCATCAGGCCATCGAGCGAGTGACCGCAGAGCTTTCGGAGCGGCTCAAGCTCAACACCGCCATCGCAGCGCTGATGGAGCTTTGCAACGCCCAACAAGCTTTTCTTTCCGGCTTCCGCGATACGCCGGAAGAGCGCTTCGCCCTCAAGGAGTCCGTGGAAGCGCTTGTGGGGATGCTCTCCCCCTTCGCTCCGCATCTCTGCGACGAGCTGTGGGAGAAGCTAGGCCACGAGGGCTTTCTTGTCCTAGGCCCATGGCCGGCCTTCGACGCCGAAATTGCGACTGAGGACGAAGTCACGCTGGCCGTGCAGGTCAACGGCAAGCTGCGAGGACAGATCACCGTTGCCCGCGGCCTTTCGGACGGTGAAGTGCTGGCGGCTGCCAAGGAGAATCCCAAGGTCAAGTCGTATCTTGATGGAAAAGCCATCGTGAAAGAGCTTGTAGTAAAAGACCGCATCGTTAATATTGTCGTAAAAGGATGATGATGTGAAATCACGGGGAGACCGTGGAGGGAGAAAAGTGAAAGCCGAGAGAAAGGGAAGTACCGCGCTTCATCCTTCATCCTTCATCCTTCATCCTTGTTTTGCCGTTCTCTCCTGCCTTCTCTCCCTCGGCGCTTTCCTTGCCTGCGGCTATCATTTGCAGGGCAGGGGAGGAGCGCTTCCGCCCACGATCAAGACGATGGCCGTTCTTCCTTTCGACCGGCAGATTCCCGTCCTTGAACTGGACCAGCGCGTCACCGAGGCAGTCACCCGCGAGCTTGTTCAGCGGGCAAGAATAAAGGTGCAGTCAAAATCGGCCGGCGCCGACGCCGTGCTGAAGGGCACGCTTATCGCATATTCGTCTGCTCCGGTTTCCTACGACCCGGCGACAGGCCTTGCAAACCGCTACCGCGTTCAGATGGTGGCAAGAGTGACCGTCACCGATTCATCGGGCAAAGTTCTATTCAAATCGGACGGCTTCATGTTCGAGGAGCTTTATGAGCGTTCGGCTATGCCCTCGGCCTACATTTCCGACGAAGCCGCCGCATACGACGTAATCGCCCGCGACTTCGCCCGCTCCCTAGTCAGCGCAATCATGGAAGGCGGGACATAGAGCGCCGTACTTCTCATTCCCGGCGGATTTATTCGTCCATAACATGACTAGGTATGATGGTATAGAACGTATTGCCCTACTTTCAGTGTTATGCTTCCGTTCTGCGCTGTGATGTCGAGATGACAATCAGCGTTTTGACCTTCGTAGGTGAAAAGGTGGTCGCCCTCTCTATCTTTAGGAGGCAATTCGCTCGATACAGTCCCAGGGTTGGCCCGAAGAGTTCCGGAAAGAACCAAGTCACGAGGTACTATCATTCGGACGTTGGCGGAATTGGCTGCAACCTTTATATCTTGAGCGACACCATCTATGGAGAGCTTTCCTTTATCGAGAGCCCCATGCAATGTCTTTACGGTTCGAGTGAAAGCAAGGTTAATATCCTCGAAATTTGTCTGAACGTCCACGTCATCGGCGGCTCCTTCGATTGAAATCCGTCCAGTATTTGTTTGAAAGCGCACGCTGGTGTTTCCCAAGTCGCCCTTCAACGTGCATCTTCCAGAAGAAGTGACCGCCCATAAATTCATGCCCGGAGGCATGAGCACGGTCACGGTGCCGTAATATCCTGGGTTAACTTCAGCGACGCAGTAATTCGGGAGCGCCTTTGGATCTAAAGCCCTATCCGGCTCCGCACGGTGCTTCATGTCATTGACAAATACGTATTCCCTTTGTCCATATTCGACGAATGTGGGGACGTAAGCCTGAAGGCGATACTTCGGGTCAAATGCCGTTATCTCCATTCGAATGTCAATCTTTATGTCGGCTCGTGGTTCAACTTTGACGACTACATTTTGAAACTCGGCGATGATGTAAAAGGTGCCTCCCGCTTTGAACGGCATATCTTTGCTCGTCGTCATGGTAGCTGATCGGTCATTTGCGCTCGCGATCAAGCTAAAGGAAACCAACATGAATGCCGCATAGAAAAATCTATGCATTGCCTCCCTCCTCTCAAGAATCGTACCTCAACCCTCCGGCGCCAAAGAACCAACTGTAAAACAGAAGCGCCACTAACCTCTTGCATGATACCACCACGTTTGCTTCACTGCAACATTTTGTATAGGTTCAACACATGTGAGACGAATAAGGGGAAGCGCGAGAGGGGATGATGGCATGGTTGAGGAGGAATTGGAAGGGGGTGAGTTTGTTGAGGGAATGGTGGGGACGGATTGTGTTGTAGGTTTGCTCCCAGGCGA
>DAHXMK010000423.1 GCA_027365515.1 Candidatus Aminicenantota bacterium | reverse complement strand
GGGGAAACCCGCCGGAACCTCATCTGAGCCAACTTTGTAATTCACTACGCTGGTTGCAACTGGAGACAACGGGTTATAGACGATGATCACTTGAAGCCCGTTTTCGAGCGTCTTTCTAAAAACCTGTCCGGCGGAGAGATTTTCTCCACGCGCCAAAAACGGAATCAAAAACCCCAACAGCGCCATCCCGATAAAACCCAGCTGATTTTTATTTTTCATTAATGGCTCCTTTTCAGTCTTTTTTATTCGCGACTCTTATTTGATTGTAAACCTGGCCGAGAAGGTGCCGGGCCACGGCCTCGCGAAAGTCCTTCTCATTCATAAACTTGGCCGCGATCTCCTCGTTCTGGTCCATGCGGTCGATGAAGAGGCCTTCGAGCGCCTTAAAGAAAACGTAGCCGAAGTTTTCCATGGTGTTGGCCAGCGCCGCTTGGCGCAAGGCGGGGTCAGCCGCCGCATCCTCGCGAATTGAATCAAAGAAAAGCTGGTCGCCCGGCCGGAAACTCGTGCCGAAGCGGTCGTTGAGAATGTCGATGAGTTGGGACAGCTTAATCTTTCCGTCGCGCAGGACGCCGGTTCCGACGGAAACGGGCCCCATGATCTCGGCGCCTCCGCGCCTATCGAGAGTCAGGCTCCCCTCGCTGATCTTTTGCAGGCGGTAATACTTGAGCGCGATCTCGTCGTTGAAATCGTAGAGCGGTCCGCGATCTCCTTTTGGAAGTTTCGTCAAAAGAAAACGAATGTAGGCGTAAAGTTTTTCAAGGTCCGAATCTTGGAACGGCATGATCTGGGAAAGAAAGGCGTAGAGATTGCGGTAGTCGACGAGAGTTTTTCGGAATTCCTCGCGGACATCGTCGGCAAGCTCCTTGTAGCGGCCCACCGCCGGGTCGATGCAGACGTTCATCCGGGCGTGGTCGGCGAAAGCCTGCTGTTCCTGTGGCTTATAGAAAGCCCGCGCGAACTCGTCGATCTCGGACTTATGATAAACCT
Organism: Candidatus Aminicenantota bacterium; assembly: GCA_027365515.1. GTDB lineage: Bacteria > Acidobacteriota > UBA4820 > UBA4820 > DSQY01 > JAEMPZ01. Next base: position 4,086 of record DAHXMK010000423.1, on the reverse strand, counting down.
GGCGTTCGTCCAGCTTCGCTTGGAGTTCATAAAGATGCCGAGGCTCGACTTGCTCGCCGATGAGGGTCTGCTCGTAAAAAGGCTGGAAGGCGACCCGTATCTCGGCCGGATCGTTGACAAAATCCAAAACGAAGGTGTCCTCCTTGCCCGGAGAGGTGCGGTTAAGGCGTGAAAGCGTCTGAACGGCCTGTATGCCGGAAAGCCTTTTATCCACATACATCGTGTGCAGGAGAGGTTGGTCAAAGCCCGTTTGATACTTCTCGGCGACCAAAAGCACCTGGAACTCATCAGCGCTAAAGCGCTCGGGCAGTTCCTTCTCGCGGATGCCCCCGTTCATCGAGACCTCGGTGTGTTCAAGGCCCGGGATATCAGGGTCCGCCACGGCGCCCGAGAAAGCCACCAGCGTCTTGATGCCCTGGTAGGATTTCTCCTGAATGTATTTATCGAAGGCCTGCTTGTAGCGGACTGCGTGGAGCCGGCTGGCAGTCACAACCATCGCCTTCGCTTTTCCGCCAATCTTGTGCATGGTGAAGCGGCGAAAGTGCTCGACCATCACCTCGGTCTTTTGAGCGATGTTGTGCGGGTGGAGGCTCATGAACCTGGCGAGGGCTCGCGCGGCCTTTCTTTTGTCGACGTCGGGATCATCAGCTGCGGATTTCACGAGGCGATAATAAGTTTTGTAGTTCGTGTAGCTTTTGAGAACGTCGAGAATAAATCCTTCCTCGATGGCTTGGCGCATACTGTAGAGATGAAAGGGACGAGGCTTTCCATCCGGCCCCATCGCGCCGAAAACCTCGAGAGTCTTGTATTTGGGCGTCGCGGTAAAGGCGAAGAAGCTGATGTTGGGCTGTCGCTTGCGTTTAGCCATGACGCGCAAAATTGCTTCCTCGGAATCGGGAAGCCCTTCCTCCTCAATTTGTCTGCGCGCCTCTTGCTTGATGGCGGCCCCTCCGAGAACACCTTTGAGTTCGATGGCCGTTTCACCCCCTTGAGAGCTGTGAGCCTCGTCCACGATCACGGCGTAGCGGCGCTTGGGAAGCTCGCCAATCTTCTCCGTCACAAAGGGGAATTTTTGGAGCGTCGTCACGACAATCGGAACGCCGGATTTGAGCGCTTCGGCCAATTGATTGGAGTCCGTCTCGATTCTTTGGACCACGCCCTGCTTGTGCTCGATCTGGTAGATGGTGTTTTGGAGCTGCTGGTCGAGAACGATGCGATCGGTAATCACGATGACCGAGTCAAAAACCTTCTCGTCTTTCTCCGTGTAGAGACTCGCCAATCGGTGGGCCAGCCAAGCGATGGAGTTGCTCTTGCCGCTGCCGGCCGAGTGTTGGATGAGGTAATTCTGGCCGGCGCCCTTAGTTCGGGCGTCTCCGATCATCTTCCTGACGCAATCGAGCTGGTGGTAACGGGGAAAGATCATCGTCTCTCTCATGATGCTCCGGTTTCCGATCTTCTTTTCCTCGACTTGAAGGTGAACAAATCGAGCCAGGATGTCGAGGAAGCCATCGCGGACCAGGACCTCTTCCCACAGATAGGCGGTCTTGTGGCCGTTCGGATTGTCGGGATTTCCCGCGCCGTTGTCGCGACCCTTATTGAAGGGAAGAAAATGCGTGCCGTTTCCCGCAAGGCGGGTCGTCATGTAGACCTCGTCGGGGTCGACGGCAAAATGCGCCAGGGTCCGCTTCTTAAAATGAAAGATGGGGTCTGCGGGATCGCGGTCGGCGCGATACTGCTTGACCGCGTTCTTCCAGGTCTGTCCGGTCATGGGATTTTTGAGCTCCAAGGTGGCGACCGGTATGCCGTTGAGGCTCAGCGTGACGTCAAGGGTATTACTGTGGCGCGCCGAGTACTTGAGCTGGCGAGTGATCGTCAGGCGGTTGGCTGAATAAAGCTTTTGGGTTTCGGGGTTGAGGCCGCTGGCTGGGGAGAAATAGGCGGCATGGAAGAATTTGCCGAAGGACTTAAAGCCGTGGCGCAAGACCTTGAGGCAGCCCTCATGGTCCGAGTCGAGCGCGCGACAGAGGTCATCGAGCAGGGTTTCTTCGGCCTTGTCTTTCTGGAGGTTCTTGAGATACTCCCACTCCTTGGGCTGGGTCTCGCGCACGAAGTCGAGGAAAATCCGGTGGAAGATGCCGCGGGATTGATCAAAGTCCTCCGGCCCGGCCTGATCATAGCCGCCCTTTTCAACTAAAAAATCCTCGATGGCAGCCTCGAAGGCACGCTCCGTATGCTGGCTTGGCATTATCGACGCCGCCCCGCTCTGGTCGCAGGAACAGTCACGGGGACTGCGACTCCTACCTGTTGCGCCACCGGGATGTAAATATCCTGCGCCTGTTCGGGCGTCAGAATCGAGACGACAAGCGAATACCGCGTCGTCTTGTTCCATCGATCAAGATAGTGCCGCTCGCGCCACCAGCCGACCGTCGGATAAATGGCGATCCGGTTGGACGCGGCCAGATCGGCGGCCCGCCCCTTCCAGGTGTCGGAATGAATCGAGCCGACATTTCGGGCACCGCCGATGACCCAACGTTCCCCGGGGCCTTGAGTTCCCGCGCCTTCATCCTCCTCCCGGGCCTGCTTATTCACGCGCCCCGCGAATTCCTGCTCAGATTCGCCGGGGCCATTCACCTCAAAACGAAGGGCATGCGAGGCATAGCGGTAGCGGTTATCCCATCCGACCTCGCCTGGCCCCGGCTCAATGAAGTAGGACAGCGTGACGCGCATGCGCACTTCCTCCTCGCCGAGGCTCCGCAGGATGTCGGCAGGCCATGGCAGACTATAAAGGTGCATATCGCGCGTGACATAGCGGCTCTTCTCGCGGTCATACGGCTGCAATTCAGCCTGCGCGATCAAAGTCAGCGAGTTCGAGGCGCAATAGAGCGCGCGTTCCAAATCCGGGACTCCATAGCCACCGATCCTAAGTAGCTTCGCATAGTCACTCCGCGCCGGAGTCGCGGGTAGGAACTGATGGACTAGCTCATCCGGCCATTCCGCCGAATGAACCAGAAGGGCCCGGAGAGTTTCGGGCCAGGCATCAATGTATTGGGCCTGGATGCGCGCCGCCATCCAGGCCGCCTGGGCCGCGGCTGCGCTGGTCGCACTGAAAGGAGCGAACTGAGCCACCTGCGGCTGATGATACGTCGAGAGGAGCTGTAGGTCGTCGTGATTCAATACCGAATTACTCGGTCCCTTGGCGACGTTTCCACCCTCGAACAAAACCTCCGGCTTGATGGGCCATTTGCGCCCGGGCCAGGTAGTGGATGTTGAACTGTATGGCGAGAGACCGCGTGCGGGGGCGACAGGAGTCCATCCTCCCATCGTCGGGTCGACGATTCGGACCATCTCCGTGAATGCCCCGACCGTCAGGGCGTTCCACGCCTGGGCGGGGTCGTGAACTTCATTGGTGAAATTGTCCGTTGGATAGTTGCGCCAATGGTTCGGGTCGGTGACATTGCCGGCGCTGAGGACAACGAGGCGGCGTTTATCATCCTCATATCCCGAAGCCAATTCGTCCACCGCCGCAGACCAGGAGGAAGGCCGCCCCCGATCTCGCGTCTCCCCCGCAGTCACCGCCATGCAGATGATTCGCTTCCGCTCGGGAGCCTGGATTTCAGCCCGGCTGACGCCCTGGGTGGTCACATGCCCCCAAAGCTCGCGCTTATTCTCGTTCGGCGGCGGCGGGAGAATCTTGGCGCTTTCTAAGCGATGCGATACCTCGAAGGCCGCCGTACTGTTGAGTAAGGCGAGGAGATTGCCATACGCAGCCGTGCCCGCCATGAGCGTCCCGTGGCCGTCGTGGTCGTTCGTATTCCAAGCCGGATCGACCGCGTGTAGATCGGCCATCGCCAGCACGGGCTGGATCAGCGCGTGCCCATTGTTGACCCCAGTATCGAGAACGCAGACCACGACGCCATCTCCGCCGAAACTGGCACGACGCAGGAGCGCCTGGACCCGCTCGACCTGCTCCCGATTCGTCTCGCCGACGAAGAAGGAGGCGATCTTGCGCGCGGGGTGACACTCGGCGATACTGTCAGAAGCATCATCCATGAGTATCGGCAACAGCATAAGCTCCGCAACTACGGC
>DAHXMK010000422.1 GCA_027365515.1 Candidatus Aminicenantota bacterium | reverse complement strand
GTGGGCTCGGCGTGGACGGTCACCTGCCCTATCCGCGAGTCCAAAGCGCGGATCGAGGCTTCGACGCGCTCGGTCGCGGCGTGGGCTTCAGGAAGCGTCAGTCCTTTTTCAAGCCTGCAGGTCACCGCGACGTGCAAGCTCTCGTCGGTCTGGCGCAGCCGCGCCGAGGTGCATGCGACCACCTCCGGTTCGCTCTTGACAGCGCGCCTCACCTCCTTGGCGAGAGATGGGTGTTCATCGGTCACTTCGCGCCCGGCCACCGGAGGCTCCGCCCTCGGTTCGAGGTGGATCGTGACGTCGGCTACGCCCGCTTCCTTCCGCCTGATCTGCTCCTCTATCCGCGTTGCCGCGCGGTGGGCCTTTGCACAGGGCGTTTCGGGGGGCCACTCGAGGTGCAGGTCGAACTCGGTTCCCTTCGGCGTCTTGAGAAGCGAGAGATCATGAACGGACGCGCCTTCGGCATCGGCTAGCGCCCTGACGCGCTCCCAGACGTCTTCATCCGGCGAGCCGCTCGGTTCCGCGTGTATGACCACGTCGGCGTTTTGAAACACCCTCTTTACCGCCTCTTCAACCCTCTCGGTCAGCGAGTGCGCTTCGCTGAAACCGTAGGCGCGCCTTACCGCGACCGTCATGTCTATAAAATACTTGTCCCCCGCTTCGCGCACCCGCGTCCTGGAAACACTCAGAACCCCTGGAACGGCCGCGGCGGCAAGCTCGGCCTTTTCAACGTAGCCGGGGGGCACCTTGTCGGATAACTGTTCAATCGCCCTCCAGCCGAGCCGGAAGGAGATAACCAGTACCAGGACCGCTACCCCGGCCGCCGCAATGGCGTCGGCCTTGGCGTATCCCAAGGAGACAAGGCCCAACCCCGCGAGGACGACCAACGAGCTTGCTATGTCGCTTGAAAAGTGGAGCGCGTCGGCTTCGAGCGCCTGGCTCTTCGTTTTCTTAGCGACCCTGTAAAGCGCCCGGCTTCTGGTGTAGTCCAGGATGATGGAGACGATGATGACGCCGAAGCTCCACGCGTTCACCTTCGGAGACACGGCCTTGAAGAAGAGCCGCTCCGCCGCCTCGTAAAGAATCCAGAGGCAAGTCACGACAAGAAGCAGCGTCTCGAAGAGCGCCGAGAGGTTTTCGGTTTTCTGGTGGCCGTAAGGGTGGTCCTTGTCCGCCGGCTTTCCAGCCACGCTGACGGCGAACCAGGTCATGACGGCGGCCAAAAGGTCGAGGCCGGAATGGGCGGCCTCAGAGAGTATGCCGAGGCTCGACGTCGCCAGGCCGACCGCGAGTTTTCCGAAGGTCAAGATGACGGCCACGCCGACGGAGCCGGCCGCAACCCTCACCTTTTCATTCTTTGACACCCTCCCGCCACCTCCAGCCGCGAATTATTGCACCTTCCCTTCAAAACCGCCATCCTTGACCGAAGAGGGGCTGGTGGCAATTACAGAGAAAAGAACGGTTGGATTCTCTCATTCTTGCCATCCGGCTGCCTGATAATCCGGCTTGCGCGCCTTGTGCAGGTCCGTAACCGTTGGTTACACATTTTAGCCAGCATACGATTCCGGTTTGGCGGGATGGATTTAAGTTGCCATGCGGCCAGACTTTTCTTAACGATGCCATTACGGCATGACTGTTGCAGATGTCCTGGCCGGAGGCAGAGGGATGCCTGCAAATAGGATCTGTCCGGTTTGTGGCGGCAACCTGGAAGGGAGACCCGGAACTGTTGATTTTCAATACAAAGGCGGGCCCGTCCGCTTCTGCGGGATGACGTGCCTTAGGGTTTTTCAGCAGTTCCCGGAGATTTACTCTCCTCAGGGCGTCGGCGATGTGCCAGCGCTGACGCTCGAAGACAGTTCAGCTTGACAATTCTTGGCGCCCGGCCCAGCTAAGTTTGGCGAGCGCGCTTGTCGCGAGAGCAACCTTGCCGTCCCTGGCATTGTCGTAAACAAGCCATATGAAAAGCGATTCCTCTTGAGCTTCCACTTTCGCCAACGGCCTGCTTTCAGCCATTGAGGCGCCTTCCACGGGCCATTTGCTTCCCTTCACAACCGTGAATCCGGCCATCTTAAGCGCCGCCTCGGCCGCCTTCCGGGCCTTAGCCGGGCTGGAAAGATGGACAACAAGCGAAATGGCGCTCATGTGAAAAACGGGCACGTTCAGAACGACCCTGCTGACTTCCGGCAAATTCCGGGGCGCCATTGCTTTCATGGTGCGGTCAAAGGCGAGCAGCGACTCTTTGTTTTGGGGCTCTGGCGATACACTGAAAGCGAGGTTCTCGCCGCGCTTCATCTGGAAATTCATCGCCCTGGCGGACTGTTCGAAGAGTTCCCTGACCCCCGCCTCGCCTCTTTTTGATGCCGGGAGCAGCAGGTGGCAGGTCGCCGTTAGAGGCTTGAAGCCGCTTAGTCCGTCAAGCAGCTTGGCGCACCAGTAAGCGCTGGCCTCCGGGACGCCGAGCACCGGTCCTGACTTTACCAGTTCTTCGGCGCTCTGTTCCGGGTCAACCTCTTTAGTGCCGCCGGTTTCACTGA
>DAHXMK010000421.1 GCA_027365515.1 Candidatus Aminicenantota bacterium | reverse complement strand
ATTCGCCTTTTGATCGGGTCCCTCTTTCCAACCTGAAACTCGGTCTCCCGCCTCTCCTCCGCGATCACGCCAGGCCATAGCTCGCCTTCGTAAAGGGCCGGCTCCCCGGCGTCCAGGCTCACCATTTTTCCATCAAGCTCCTTCATGAAAAGGCCGGCCGCGGAGAAGACGGCGGGGACGCGGTACTCCCGAAGCAGGGTCGCGGCGTGGCCGGCGGAGTTCCCACCCTCGGCCACGAAGCCGGCGAGCCTCGGGAATAGGGGAACCATGTCGGGCGACGGGCGGCGCGTGATGAGCACCGAGCCCTTTGGCACCGCTGAGAGGCCCGCTCCCTCTTCGAGAACAAAAGCAGGCCCGGATGAGCGGCCGGGAAAAACGGCCGTCCCTCCCGAAATGATGGAACGGCCGCGGGGCCTGACTCGTTGCTTCGGCTGATTGTCACCGGCAACGGAGAGCGGCCGAGTCTGGACGATCCAAAGCGCGCCGTCCTGGCCGAGCACCCACTCGACGTCTTGCGGGCCGTGGAAATGCTCCTCAAGCCTGACGCCCCAATCCGCTAGGATCTGAAGCTCCTCCGTATGGAGCGAAGGGGCTTTCGCCTCCCTCTCCTCCAGAAGCTTCAACGTCAGTCCGCCCCTCTCGGCGGCGTCAACGCGCTTCTCCTTGGCGGCGATCCTCTGCTCGACGACGGGATGGGAGCGCCCCCTCGCGACGGCGAACATGTCGGCGGACGAGCGCCCGCTGGCCACGTCGAGGCCGAGCCCGAATGCCGAAGTGATCCTGAGGCTCGAATCGTTTGGATTGGCCGGGTTGCGCGTGTACATCACGCCAGCCGCTCTGGCCTTTATTAGAGGAAGGACCAAGACGGCCATTGGGCTGTCAACTTCGAGAAGCCCGCGCGACAACCGGTAGAAAAGCGCCCTCTCCGAAAAGCGGCTGGCCACCACCTCGCGGTAGGCTTTCAGAATTTCCTCGGGCTCGACGTTCAAGACGCTTGAGAATTGTCCGGCGAAGGTGCGCTCTCCTCCCTCGCCCACGGCCGAGGAGCGGACCGCCAACGACGCGCAGTTTTCCCCGAGCAGCTTCGCCCTCTCCTCCATCGCCGCCTCCGCGGCCCTGGGGATTGGCGCTTCGCGAACCAACGCCACGAGCATGACTGAAGCCCGCTTCACTGAATCCATGTCCTCTGGAGAGAGGCCTTTCAGGGCGTCGCGCAACTCCTTGAAGCGCGCGAGCCCGAAGAAGCGCCAATACGCCTCGGCTGTCATGACGAAGCCGTCTGGCACCGGAAGCCCCATGGCGTTCTTAACCTCGCCGAGCGCGGCCGCTTTCTCTCCAGTCTCCGCGGCCTCTGCAATCCCAATCTCGCTTAGAGAGGCGGCAAGCCTTCTTTCGGCGCGCTCCTCCTCGAAAGCCAGGAAGCCTTCGGTCTCCGACCTGAAGAGCGAAAGCCTGTGCGCCAGCTTGGAGTGAGGCTTCTTCAAGAGCCCCTCCAGCGTCGCGACGATGGTTTCCGCCGTCTCGAAAATCCTTTTCGGCCTCTCTCCCAGCACGTCACGGCGCGGCGGCACGAAGCGCAGGTCCTCCTGGAGGCTGGCTATAAGCTCAAGCGCCTCGTTGTTCAGTTGAAGCAGGCGCTGGAAGCGCTCGTACTGTTCCGCGGTGTTCGCTTTTTCGCTGGCGGGCTGCTCCAGCGGCCCCCTTCGCCAGAAAGCCTTCATGGCTACACTTTGCCATATCCTCCGGAAAAGCGCCAGGGCCACCGGGTTGACCGCGAATTGGCCATGCCATTCTTGCGCGTTGACGCCGGGGCGCTGTTATATCTATAATTTGCAGCTTGAAGGAGGTGCCATGAACCTAGCGCTTGCTTCCACAAGCCTCGCCGAACTGCTCGGCCACTCGGGCTGGATCGCGAAGGGCGTCCTGATCGTCCTGCTCTTCTTCTCCCTGATTTCGTGGAGCGTCATCATTGACAGGGTTCTCAATTATTCCAGGTACATGAAGCGGTCGAAGGCTTTTTACGAGCACCTCCGCAACGCCGGGAAGGTGACCGACATACTCCTCGTGGCGAAGGAATCCAAGGACAACCCACTGAAGGAAATGTTCCTTGAGACCTACAAGGAGCTTCACGACCAGGTCCGCGACCAGCAGCAGGTCTCGCCCGGCGCGACGCTCATCAGCGGCACGGGCGACGCTCGCCCGCAGGTCCGCCACACCGAGAACCTGGAGCGGACGCTTCAGCGCGTCATGCGCGACCAGACGACGCGCCTGGAATCGGGACTGTCGTTTCTGGCGACCACGGCCTCGGCGACGCCATTCATCGGTCTCTTCGGGACGGTCTGGGGCATCATGGAAGCCTTCAGGGCGATAGGCGTTTCCGGCAGCGCGACGCTGGCGTCGGTTGCCCCTGGAATTTCAGAGGCGCTGATCACGACTGCCGGCGGACTCTTCGCCGCCATACCGGCGCTCATCGGCTATAACCTTCTTGGAAGAAAAATAAAGAGCTTCAACGCCTATATGGAGCAGTTCGCCCTCGACCTCATCAACTTTCTCACTAACCGCTTCGCGTAGAGGGGGCGAGCATCTCAGCCGCCGCAATTTCGCGCAAGGGCGAGCCGGGGCGGAAAAGAAGCGGAAAGGGCTCGCCTTCAATAAGCTCCGTCCAAGCCGTGCAGTCCGCCGGCCCGTCGTCCGATTTGGCGAAGACGCTGGGCCGGCTGGTTCACATCCGAGGAAAAGCCTTTATCGGCTCCGACCCTCTCCGGTTCGCGCGCCGGTACGGCGACCCCAATGACAGGGAAGCCGCCGCGCTGATAGCGGCGCTCTTCGCCTACGGCAACGTGAAGGCGATGGGCGCTTTTCTCGAAGCGCTCTTCTCGCTGCTCACGCCGCATCCGGCGACATTTCTCGCCGGCGGCGGGCGGGTGAAGGAGCCTCCAGGCTACCGTTTTCAGAAGCCGGCGGACGTCGAGGCATTCTTGCGCGGCCTAGGCGTGGTGCTTAAGCTGTACGGCTCATTGGAGGCGGCCTTCAAATCGGCGGAAGGCTCGCCCGACGAGAAGCTGGAAGCCTTCGCCCGGCTGCTGCGCTCCAAGGCCGGGCGCGTCACGCCTGGACTCTCACAGCTCATGCCTCTTCCGTCGTCAGGCTCGGCCTCGAAGCGGTGGCGCCTCTTTCTGAGGTGGGTGGCGAGGCCCGACGACGGCTTGGACCTGGGCCTATGGCGGTGCCTTGAGCCGTCGCAGCTTCTTCTTCCAGTGGACGTCCACGTCGCCAGGCTGTCGCGGGCGCTCGGCCTCACCACGCGGGCGACGCCGGACGCCGTCTTCGTCCGCGAGGCGACGGCCGCGCTTTCTAAGCTGTGCCCTGAGGACCCGACGCGCTACGACTTCGCCCTCGCCCGCCTCGGCATCCTGAAGGAGTGCAAAGGCCGCTTCGTCAAGGAGCTGTGCTCCAAGTGTCCCCTCCGCCCGCACTGCATCTTCGCCGGCAAGGAATTCTAGCGGCGTTATTTTCGCGGACGAGCCGTCTTCAATTTCAGCGGGAGGCTCAGGACCAGCCGATCTTGTGCTGGTTCTCGGCGATCACGCGCCCGAGGCTGTAGCAGAAAACGAGGGTGCAATAGGCGTCAATGATCTCGTAGACGATGCCGCCGATCAATCCTATCTTCCAAAGAAGCGTCCTTAATACCATATTGAAAATGAAGA